>CAXYUC010000056.1:0-25098 GCA_964292075.1 uncultured Mycolicibacter sp. | reverse complement strand
GGGAACGGCTCCGGCATGGGGAAGCCCGGCGGCGGGGGCGGCTCGTCCCAGTTCTGTGGAGGAGGCGGTGGCGGCGCCCAATACCAGTCGTTCTGCACCGGGATAGGTGCGGCGGTCGGCACGCCCGCGAAGCCGCCGATCTCGGTGGGCTTGGGGAACTGCAGGATCGGGTCGCCCCACAGGGCGCCGTCCATGCTGGCTTTCCAGATGTCGGCCGGCAGGCCCGCGCCGTAGACCGGCACGCCCCACTTGTTCGTCAGTGGTTCGTCGCCGCCGGTGGTGCCCACCCAGACCGCAGTGGACAGGGTCGGCGTGTAGCCCACCATCCAAGCGTCCCGGTTGGCCCCGGTGTTGCCGAGCTGGGTGGTACCGGTCTTGGCCGCGGCCGGTCGCCCACCAGCTAGGTCGTGCCCACCCGACCAGCTCGGAATCGCCTTCATGGCGTCGGTGACGTTGTCCGCGACGGCTTTCGGGACGCGCTGCTCGCCGGAGTCCTTGGCGGTGGCGATGTCGAAGAGCACTCGGTCGTCGGGGCCCACGACCTTCGTGATGAAGTGCGGCCGGTGGTACATCCCGGAGTCGGCCAGGGTCGCGTACGCCGACGCCATGTCGATCACCCGAGTCTGGTACTGGCCGAGCACGATGCCGTTCTCCGGAGGCCCACCGAGCCCGTCCTGGGACAGGGTGTGCGCGACACCCGGGAAGCTCTTAGCGACGCCGAGCTGGTGTGCGGCGTCGGCGACGTCCTGCGGTCCGTGCTTGAGCTTGAGCATCAACCGGTAGTAGGCCGTGTTGAGCGACCGCTTGAGTGCCTCGGCGATGTTGCAGACACCGCAGCTGGCGCCCCCGACATTGCTGATCTTGGTCTTGCCGACCGTCAGCGGGCCGCTGTCGATCTGCTCACCCAGGCCGATGCCCTGTTTCAGGGCCGCCACCAAGGCAAACACCTTGAATGAGGAACCGGTCTGCAAGCCGGCCTGGGCGAAGTCGAAGCCGCCGACCTCGTCGCCGCCGTAGTAGGCCAGCACCGCACCGTTGCGTGGATCGATGGAGACCACTGCGGTCCGCATGGTCGGTTTTTGCCCAGTCATGGTCGCCCTGACGGCCTTCTCGACCGCCCGCTGTGCCTTCATGTCGATCGTGGTGGTGATGCGCAATCCCTCCATGTTCAGGGTCTGCTCGTCGATGTGGAACATGTCCAGCAATTCTTCGGTGACCTGGCGCTGAATCAACCCGTTGGGCCCGGACGCCTGGTCGGCGTTGCGCGCCTGGTCGGGCGGGATCGTCGTCGGGAAGAACTGCTTGGCCCGCTCGCTGAGCGTCAGGGCGCCGGTCTGCACCATCCCGTCGAGTACCCAGTTCCACCGGTCGACGGCCCGGTCTCGGTTGATGGCGGGATCCAGGGACGACGGCCGCTGAATCACCGCCGCCAGCAAAGCACCCTCGGAGACGGTGAGGTCCTCAACCTGCTTGTCGAAGTACGCCCGGGCGGCCGCGGCGATCCCGTAGGTGGTGCGGCCGAAGTAGATGATGTTGAGGTAGGCCTCCAGCACTTCGTCTTTGGACCACGCCTCCGACATCTTGGTGGCGATGACGAGTTCTTTGCCCTTGCGGACCAATCCGCCCATGCCGGCCCGCTCGGACCCGACCAGCGCGTTCTTGACGTACTGCTGGGTGATCGTCGAGCCACCCTGGGTGTCACCGCCGGTCAGATTGTTCTTGACCGCCCGGAACAGCCCCGAGACCGAGAAGCCGGAGTTGGTGTAGAAGTCGCGGTCCTCGGCGGCCAGCACCGCGTCACGTACGTGAACCGGTACCCGGTCAAGCTTGATGTCAATCCGATTCCCGTCCGGCGGAACGATTTTCGCCAGCTCGGTCCCGTCGGCGGCGAGGATCGTCGACACCTGAGTGGTGTGGATGTCACCGGGTTCGGGGACCTCCACGGTGCGGTAGGCCATCCCGAAGGTGACCACCGGCACCACCAGTGCCGCCGCGGTGACGGCGTACAGGCCGCGTCGGGCCCAGAGCCAATTTCGCCGCCGCCGCGATGCCTGCTGGTCCGGCTCGGCGTCGAGATCTGTCGGCGGTTCGTCTGGGACGCGGGGCTTTTCGCTGTCCTGGCGAGGCCGCTCCATGGCGGCCTTGACCGCTTCGAGGCGCTCGTGGCGATCCGCCTCGTCATCGGCGCACTCGGCGGAGTTGTCAGCGGAGCCGTCGGCGTCCGCTCCGTTCGCTTCGTCGGTAGGCTTGGCGTCGGTCGTCGCCAAGAAGTGCTCTTCTTCAGCGCTGTCGGCACCCGGCGCTGTCGGGCCCTGGGTCTTCACCGGCGCCCAGGGCGTCCCCGCGGGTTGGAGTCAGGCTTCCGGCCCTTCGCCATCCCGATTCGGGCGCAACCCATTTCGGCGATCGGTGAAGTGCTCAGCAGCCAGTCGTCCCCCACGCGTCGCTGCAGTCGCATGGCCAACAGACTACTTCCGTGGACTCACTATCGGGTTGAAACCAGGTCACAACCGCACTACGGCGCAGCGTGCGGCTGCTCCGCCGGCGGCGGACCGCCCGGTTCGGGTCCAGGCGGCGCGGCCGGCGCAGGCGGGGCGGCCGTGATCGTGGTGGGCGGACCGATCGGGATGGTGATGCCCGGCGCGATCTCGATCGTCGGCTGGATGCCGGTCCCCCCGGGTGGTGGGGGTGGGCCGGCATCCATGGGCGGGGGGGGCGGGGGTGCGGCCGGGACGCCGGCATACCCGCCGATCTCGGTAGGTGTCGGGAAAGTTTCGTTGGGGGTGCCCTTCAGGGCGCCGTCCATGGTGGCCTTCCAGATGTCGGCCGGTATGCCCGCGCCGTAGACCGGACCGCCCCACTGATTCACCAGCGGTTCGTTTCCCCCGGTAGTGCCCACCCAGACCGCGGTGGACAGCGACGGCGTGTAGCCGACCATCCAACCGTCCCGGTTGGCCCCGGTGTCGCCCAGCTGCGTGGTGCCGGTCTTGGCCGCCGACGGCCGTCCGCCGGCCAGGTTGTGCCCTCGCGACCAGCCGGCGATGGGCTGCATGGCGGAAGTGACGTTGTCGGCGACCGCCTTGGGGATGCGCTGCTCGCCGGTGTCTTCGGCGGTCTTCGCATCGAACAGCACGCGCCCGTCAGCGCTGACCACCTTCTCCACGAAGTGCGGCGGGTGGTAGATGCCGGAGTCTGCCAACGTCGCGTACGCCGAGGCCATATCGATCACCCGGGTCTGGTATTGGCCCAGCACCACTCCGCCTTCGGGCGGGCCGCCGTCCTGCGACAGGGTGTGCGGCACCCCGGGGAAGCTCTTGGCGACCCCGGCCTGATGCGCGGCGTCGGCGACGTCCTGCGCCCCGTTCTTGAGCTTGAGCATCAGCCGGTAGTAGGCCGTGTTCAGCGAGCGTTTGAGTGCCTCGGCGATGTTGCAGACACCGCAGCCCTCGCCCTCAGCGTTGGTGATTTTGGTCCGGCCGTTGTCGAGGGTCAGCGGAGAACTGTCGATCTGGTAGCCCAGACCGATGCCCTGCTCGAGCGCGGCCACCAGCGCGAACACCTTGAACGACGACCCGGTCTGCAGCCCAGCCTGAGCGAAGTCGAAGCCGGTCGCATCCGATCCGCCGTAGTAGGCACGCACCGCGCCGTCGCGCGGGTCGATGGACACGACCGCCGAGCGCATGTCGGGGATCTGGTCCTTGAGGTAGGTGGTCACCGCCTCCACGGCGGCATCCTGCGCCGCCGGATCGATGGTGCTGGTGATCTGCAGACCCTGGGTGTTGAGCGTCTGTTCGTCGATGTTGAACAGCTCGAGCAGTTCCTGCGTGACCTGCCGCTGGATCAGTCCGTTGGGCCCGGTGGTGATGTTCTGGGCGCGGGCCAATTCGGGCGACACCGTAAACGGAAACTCCTGGGCGGCACGCTCACCGGCGGAAAGTGCCCCGGTCTCCACCATGCCGTCGAGCACCCAGTTCCACCGGTCGAGGGCGCCCTCGGGGTCGACCGCCGGATCCAGGGTGGACGGCCGCTGGATCAATGCGGCCAGCAGTGCACCCTCGGCGATGTCGAGTTGCTCGACGGGCTTGTCGAAGTAGGCCCGCGTCGCCGCGGCGATCCCATAGGCGCCGCGGCCGAAGTAGATGATGTTCAGGTAGGCCTGCAGCACATCGTCTTTGCGCCACGCGCTGGACATCTTGGTGGCGATCACGAGTTCTTTGGCCTTGCGGACTAATCCGCCCATGCCGGCCCGCTCGGATCCGACCAGGGCGTTCTTGACGTATTGCTGGGTGATCGTCGAACCGCCCTGGGTGTCACCGCCGAAGAGGTTGTTCTTGATCGCGCGGGCGAAGCCCGACACCGAGAAGCCCGGGTTGGAGTAGAAGTCGCGGTCCTCGGCGGCCAACACCGCGTTACGCACGTATACCGGCACCTGGTTGATGTCGACGTCGACGCGGTTGCCTTCCGGCGGAATGATTTTGGCCAGCTCGGATCCGTCACTGGCCAGGATCGTCGACACCTGGTTGGTCCGGATGTCACCCGGCGAGGGCACCTCGGTGATGGAGTAGGCCATCGCGAAGGTGATGACCGGCAATAGCAGCATCACGACCACCGAGATGTAGAGCCCGCGCCGGATCCACCGCCAATTCGGCGGATGCCGCCGCAGCCACTCCAGCGGATTCGGCGCAGCCGGTGCGTCAGCGCGAGCGGAGCGCTCGGCCCGCCGCGGCGGCGGCGCGGTCGGCTTCTCCGGTGGTGGCTCGCGCCGCGGGATCCGGCCGCTCAACGTCTGCTCACGTTGCGGCGGCGCCCCGTCCAGGGCCGCCCGAACCGCATCGATCGGGTCCCGCAGGTCGGCGGTCACGGCGTCGTCGACCGCCGGAATGATCGCGGTCAGTCGGTCATCTGGTCCCGCCGGGGGGCGCCGGCCGGCGGCGTCGGAGGGCCGGGCCGAGCCAGCATCGGGCCCGTCGTCGTGATGTTTACTCACTGGCGGTACGGGCTCCGCTGCGTGCCGGGCGTCGACCGCGGGATCCCTTGGGTGGGCGCGCGAGGCCCAAGACATATGACTTCACCAGGTGATTCCAGCTGCAGGTCCGGCACACCTCGACGACGTACACCGAGAACTCCGAGAAGCGGGTGGCCAACAGGACCAGTTCCTCAGCGGAACGCGCCGAGCCCGAGACCGCACCCAGCTGGTCGCCGTATACCCAGGACACCAGGGTGAGCGGCTCCTTGCGGCAGATGGGGCACACCACCGCACTGACCTTGCCGTGGAACTTCGCGGCGCGCAGCAGATACGGGTTGGCGTCGCACACCTCGGTCACCCCGGTACGCCCGGAGTAGACCTCGGCCAGCAGGGAACGGCGCCGGAGCGCGTAGTCCACTACCTGTCGCTGCAATCGCACGGTGACCAGAGTACGTCGGGTCCTCACCGGCGGTGGCGATCAACGCCCCCAACCGGCGTCAAGCGGCGGATTCGGCGTCACAATCAGACGGGATCAAACCCGCCGATGTGAAAAGCACCTACCTGATCGTCGATCCGGCGCGCGATCCCACGACACCGGGGGCGCTGTCGCTGTCGGTGTACGTTTCCAGCGACTACGGCAGCGGCGACATCGCCTTCGCGGGCGACGGCACCGTCAAGCGCATCAATTACCCGTCCTGAACTGCGGGGTTCATGCGGCGGTACCAGCTTCGCCTCTCCTTCGTCGAGCCTCGCTGAACCGCCGGGTTCATGCGGGTTCATACGGCCTGAACACCGGGCGAACAATAGCCACTTGGGTTCGGTTATATCGGCGCGATACTATGGCGCGAACCGTCGACCGGACGTAGCTACACCATCTCAGGAGGTGACTGGAGTGCTTGAGCTTGCCATTTTGGGCTTGTTGCTCGAGTCTCCGATGCACGGCTACGAGCTCCGGAAGCGGTTGACCGGTCTGCTGGGTGCGTTCCGGGCGTTCTCCTACGGCTCGCTGTATCCCGCGCTGCGGCGCATGCAGCTGGCCGGGGTGATCGCCGAGGACGCCGCGCCGACGGGAACCCCGGTGCGCCGGGCCCGGCGGGTGTACCGGCTGACCGACGCCGGCCGTCAGCGGTTCAACGAGTTGGTGTCCGACACCGGCCCGCAGAATTACACGGACGACGGCTTCGGAGTCCACCTGGCGTTCTTCAACCGCACCCCCGCCGAGGCTCGGATGCGCATCCTCGAAGGCCGCCGCCGACAGGTGGAGGAACGCCGGGAAGGCCTGCGCAACGCGGTGGCGCGGGCCAGCAACTCGTTGGACCGCTACACCCGCCAACTGCACCAGCTTGGGCTGGAGTCCAGTGAGCGGGAGGTCAAGTGGCTCAACGAGTTGATCGCGGCCGAACGCGTATCGCAGGGCCGGGCCGAACAACCCTGATCCTGCCGGACGCGGGCCTCGGGGAAACACAACACAGCACTTCAGCAGTGAGAGCAGAAAAAGGAGAGCGTCGAAAATGACTGAGCAAACGACGGATGTGCGGGTCGCCATTGTCGGCGTCGGCAACTGCGCGTCCTCGCTGGTCCAGGGCGTCCAGTACTACCAGAACGCCGATGACACCTCCACGGTCCCCGGCTTGATGCATGTGCGCTTCGGCCCGTACCACGTCCGCGACGTCAAGTTCGTCGCCGCGTTCGACGTGGACGCCAAGAAGGTCGGCTTCGACCTCTCCGAGGCCATCTTCGCCTCGGAGAACAACACCATCAAGATCGCCGACGTGCCGCCGACCAACGTGATCGTGCAGCGCGGCCCGACCCTGGACGGCATCGGTAAGTACTACGCCGAGACCATCGAGGTCTCCGACGCCGAGGCCGTGGACGTGGTCGCCGTGCTGCGCGAAGCCAAGGTCGACGTGCTGGTCTCCTACCTGCCCGTGGGCTCCGAAGAGGCCGACAAGTTCTACGCCCAGTGCGCCATCGACGCAGGAGTGGCGTTCGTCAACGCGCTTCCGGTGTTCATCGCCTCCGACCCGGTGTGGGCCAAGAAGTTCGCCGACGCCGGCGGGGCGGTCCGGGGGGACGGCAACAAGAGCCAGGTCGGGGCCCCCCTCACCCACCCCGTGGTGGCCCAGGCGGTCGGGGGGCGGGGGGTGCCGCTGGACCGCACCTACCAGCTCAACGTCGGTGGCAACATGGACTTTAAGAACATGCTCGAGCGCGAGCGTCTGGAGTCCAAGAAGGTCTCCAAGACCCAGGCCGTCACCTCCAACCTGACCGGCTCGCTAGCCGGCAAGATCGAGGACAAGAACGTCCACATCGGACCAAGCGACCACGTCGCCTGGCTCGATGACCGCAAGTGGGCCTACGTGCGCCTCGAGGGTCGCGCCTTCGGTGACGCGCCGCTGAACCTGGAGTACAAGCTCGAGGTGTGGGACTCCCCCAACTCGGCCGGCATCATCATCGACGCGGTGCGGGCGGCCAAGATCGCCAAGGACCGTGGCATCGGCGGACCGATCCTGCCGGCGTCGGCGTACCTGATGAAGAGCCCGCCCAAGCAGCTGGCTGACGACATCGCGCGCGCCCAGCTCGAAGAATTCATCGTCGGCTAGACAACTTCCACTCTGCGCGGGGACATGACTGAAGACGAGTTGGCCGGCCTCTCGGAGTTCGCGCTGTTGCGCGGCAACGCCGAGCAGGCCGGTCTGACCAGTACGTTGCCTGACGTGGAGCGGATCGAGACCGCCGAAGTCAGTGCGCTGAGGTGGGGTTCGGCACCGCCACGGGTGGTGTTCCTGCACGGCGGCGCGCAGAACGCCCACACCTGGGACACCGTCGTCCTCGGGCTCGGTGAGCCCGCGCTGGCGGTGGACCTGCCCGGGCACGGCCGCTCGGCGTGGCGCGAGGACGGCGACTATTCACCCCAACGCAATGCCGCCACTCTGGCGCCGGTGCTGCGCGAGCTGGCACCGGACGCCGAGTTGGTGGTCGGGATGTCCCTGGGCGGGTTGACCGGAATCCGACTGGCGGCCACCGCCGGCGAGCTGGTGCGCCGGGTGGCGGTGGTGGGTGGGAGACCGTCGGCGTTGCAGCGCCATGCCGAGATGAGTGCCGCCGACCGCGGCACCGTGGCCTTGGCCCAAGGCGATCGGACCTTCCCCGACTTCGAGTCGCTGCTGGCCGTCACCACGGCCGCGGCGCCGCACCGGGATCGCGAGTCGCTGCGACGCGGACTGTTCCACAACACCCGTCGGTTGCCGGACGGCAGTTGGACGTGGCGTTACGACACCATCCGCTCGGTCGGCGACTTCACCGAGCTGTGGACCGATGTCTCGGCGATCACCGCGCCGACCACCTTGATCCGCGGCGGCGATTCGGTCTTCGTCTCCGCCGACGACGTCGCCGAGTACGCGCAACGCTCGCCGGGACTGACCACTCATGTCGTGGACGGCGCCGGACACTCCGTACAAAGTGATCGGCCTCGGGTCCTGGTCGAGCTGCTTCGCATGGCCCTCGCCTGATACCCGGCGGTTCAGCGAGGCTCGACGCAGGAGAGCCGAAGCTGGGACCACCGCACTAGTCCCGCGGTTCGGCGAGGCTGATCCCCGCCAATTCCGGGGATAAGGTGGCGAGATGGCCCGACCCATCCGGATCGCCGTACAACTGCAGCCCCAGCACGCGGCGCACTACGGTGCCATCCGCGACGCGGTCCGGCGTTGCGAAGATCTAGGCGTCGACATCGCCTTCAACTGGGACCATTTCTTCCCGCTCTACGGCGACCGCGACGGACCGCACTTCGAGTGCTGGACCATGCTGGCCGCCTGGGCCGAGCAGACCTCGCGCATCCAGATCGGTGCGCTGGTGTCGTGCAACTCTTACCGCAACCCCGAGCTGCTGGCCGACATGGCCCGCACCGTCGACCACATCGGCGACGGCCGGCTGATCCTGGGCATCGGCTCGGGCTGGAAGCACCGGGACTACCGCGAATACGGCTACGCGTTCGGCACCGCGGGCAGCCGCCTCGACGACTTGGCCGGCGCACTGCCGCGGATCAAAACCCGCCTGGCCCAGCTGAATCCGCCACCGACTCGCGCTATTCCGATGTTGATCGGGGGTGGCGGGGAGCGCAAGACGCTGCGCCTGGTCGCCGAGCATGCCGACATGTGGCACAGCTTCGCCGACGCCGACAGCTACCCGCACAAAGCAGCCGTATTGGCTGAACATTGCGCCGCCGTCGGGCGAGACCCCGCCACGATCGAACACTCCGCGGCCCTCGGCGGGGACCAGACCCGCGGCACCGTGGCCGAGTTGCTCACCGAGGCCGCAGCCTTGACCCGGCTCGGGGTGAGCCTGCTGACCATCGGCAGCAGTGGCCCCGACTATGACCTGACCGCTGTCGAGGCGCTGTGTCGATGGCGCGATCAGCAATAAGACTGGCGGCGCTGTTCGCCACGTGCATGATCGTGGGCGGCCTCGCGGCTGTGCCCCCGGCCGGAGCTGCCCCCGACCTGTGTGCCCCACTCGGCGAGCAAGCTGCCGTGGCGTTGCCGGGCAAACTGGCTACGGCCAAACGGCCGCGTGAGGACAAATACACCACCGCGGGCGTTGAGCCGCTGAGCTCGATCGACATCTCCAAGCTGGGCCTGAGCACCCCGGGCGTGCTGATGGTCGGCACAATCACCGAGAGCCCGCCGACGAACTGCATCAACGCCAAGGGCCGCTACACTGGATTCGACAACGAACTGCTGCGGGCCATCGCCAAGAAGCTGGGCCTGCGGGTGTACTTCGTCGGCACCGACTTCTTCGGCCTGCTGGCCCAGGTGGATTCGGGGCGATTCGACGTCGGGTCGGCGTCGATCAACGCCACCGAAGAACGCCGTCGCACCGTCGGTTTCACCAACGGCTACAACTTCGGCTACATGGCGCTGGTGGTCCCGACCGGATCGGGAATCACCGGCTACGACTCCCTGTCCAGCGGCCAGCGCATCGCGGTGGTCCAGGGCACGGTCGAGGACGCCTACGTCGTCGACACTCTCGAGTTAGAACCGGTGCGGTTCCCCGACTCGATCACGCTGTACGCCAGCCTGAAGAGCCGCCAGGTCGACGCCTGGGTGGCGCCGTCGCTGAGCGCGCTGAACCTGATGCGGCCGGGTGATCCGGCGCAGATCGTCGGCAACACCTTCAGCCCGGCCGGCTTCGAAGCGTATGCGGTCGCCAAGGGGAACCAGAAGCTGATCTCGGCGCTGAACTCCGGCCTGGACGCCGTCATCAACGACGGCACCTGGCCGCAGCTCTACACCGACTGGGTGCCGCGGCCATTGCCACCGGACTGGGAGCCGGGATCGAAGTCGGCGGCCACCCCGCATCTGCCGGACTTCGCCGCGATCGCGGCTCGGCACCATCGGCTCGAGTCCGAGCCCTACACGCCCAAATCGACGCTGGCGCAGCTGCGCGACTCCTTCTTCGATTGGCACCTGTACCGCCAAGCCCTACCAGACCTGCTCAAAACCGGCCTGCCCAACACCCTGTTGCTGACCGTGAGCGGCGGCGTGATCGGCTTGGTGGCTGGGCTGGGCCTGGCCGTGGCCGGGATCTCACGAACCCGGTGGCTGCGCTGGCCGGCCCGGGTCTACACCGATATCTTCCGGGGCTTGCCCGAGGTGTTGATCATCCTGCTGATCGGCCTGGCGGTCGGGCCACTGGTGGGTGGGCTGACGCACAACAACCCGTACCCGCTGGGGATCGCGGCATTGGGGTTGACTGCCGCGGCCTATATCGGCGAGATCCTGCGCTCGGGCATTCAGAGTGTGGAGGCCGGCCAGCTGGAGGCTTCGCGCGCACTGGGTTTCGGTTACCCGGCGGCGATGCGCCTGGTGGTGATTCCGCAGGGCATCCGACGGGTGCTGCCGGCGCTGGTCAATCAGTTCATCGCCCTGCTCAAAGCGTCGGCGTTGCTGTACTTCCTCGGCCTGGTGGCCGGTCAGCGGGAGCTGTTTCAGGTGGGCCGTGACTTCAACGCCCAGACCGGCAGCCTCTCCCCGTTGGTGGCCGCCGGCCTGCTCTACCTGGCCCTGACCATCCCGCTGACGCACCTGGTGAACGTCGTCGATCAGAGGCTGCGGCGCGGCAGGCCCCCCGAAGCCGACGATGCGGTCGAGCTGAGCCCGGCGATCTCCAGCCAGGAGATGACGTGACGGCGCCCGCGGCCCGCGAGCCGGTGTCACTGGCGGCCAACGGGATTCAGTTGTCCTTTGGCAAACACCAGGTACTGCGCGGAGTCGACCTCGATGTGCCGGCGGGCGCCACCGCCGCGGTGATCGGTCCCTCGGGCTCGGGTAAATCAACGATGCTGCGCACCTTGAACCGGCTCCACGAGCCCGACGCCGGCGACGTCTTGCTGGGCGGCCGATCGGTGTTGGCCGACGACCCCGACGAGCTGCGTCAGCGGATCGGGATGGTGTTCCAGCATTTCAATCTCTTCCCGCACCGCAGCGTGCTGGACAACATCACCCTGGCGCCGCGCAAGCTGCGCGGGATGTCCGACGACGCCGCCCGCGAGCTGGCCCTGGGCCTGTTGGACCGAGTCGGACTGAAGAACAAGGCCGCCGCCCGCCCGGCGGCGCTCTCGGGCGGCCAGCAACAGCGAGTGGCGATCGCTCGGGCGCTGGCGATGCAGCCGCAGGTGATGCTTTTCGACGAAGCCACCTCGGCGCTGGATCCAGAGTTGGTCAAGGGGATCCTGGCGTTGATCGCCGAACTGGGCGCAGACGGCATGACGATGGTGGTGGTCACCCACGAGATGGGTTTCGCCCGCTCAGCGTCGGACACGGTGGTCTTCATGGACCAGGGCAAGGTTGTGGAGTCCGGCCCGCCGGATCAGATCTTCGACAACGCCGAGACACAGCGGCTGCAGAGGTTCCTGTCCCAGGTGTTGTGACAGCAACCTGTACGACTTGTCAACCCTCTTCACGGTGGCCGGTTAGACTAGCGAACTATGACGGAGAGCAAGGCCGATACGCCGCAGGTGCCGGCGATCGCGGAAAGCTTGCACCGTTCGCTGTCCAAATTGTTTTCGATATTGCGGCGCGGCGACATCAGCGGCGGCGCAACGACCGGCGAGCTGACCCTGGCCCAGCTGTCCATCCTGATCACCCTGCTGGACCGCGGCCCCATCCGGATGACCGAGCTGGCCGCCCACGAGCGGGTCCGCACCCCCACCACCACCGTGGCGATCCGCCGCCTGGAGAAGATCGGCCTGGTCAAACGCAGCCGCGACCCCTCCGATCTGCGGGCGGTGCTGGTCGACATCACTCCGGAAGGCCTGGCGAGCCACCGCGAATCGCTGGCAAACCGGCACGCGGCGCTGGCGGCGATGCTGAGCAAGCTCAGCCAAGAAGAACTCGACACCCTGACCCGCGCACTCGAGCCCCTGGAGCGCCTGGCCACCTGTGATGGTGTCGAATCGGCGGACGCCGACGATTCGGGCTGGCCGCTGGGGTGCGGTTGGTGCCGACTGCCCTGGTCAACGGCGCCGCCGGCGGAATCGGTTCGGCGATAGCCGAGGCGTTGGCGCCTACCCACACCCTGTTGCTGGCCGGTCGGCCGTCCGCGCGTCTGGACGCGGTGGCGCAGCGGCTCGGCGCCACCACCTGGCCGCTGGACCTCGCCGATGTTGACGGGATCGAGGTGGCCACCGAGATCGTCGACGAACTCGATGTGCTGGTGCACAACGCCGGGGTGATGCTGCCCGGCGCTGCCGGCGAATCCTATATCGAAGAGTGGCGGGCCACCTTCGAAGTGAACGTATTCGGCGCAGTGGCCCTGACCCTGGCGCTGTTGCCTGCGCTGCGGGCGGCCCGCGGTCAGGTGGTTTTCATCAATTCCGGTGCCGGCCAACGGGTTTCTCCGGGCATGGCGTCGTATTCGGCGAGCAAGTTCGCGCTTCGGGCGTTCGCGGACTCCCTGCGCAGTGACGAGCCGGCCCTGCGGGTCACCACGGTCTACCCGGGCCGGGTCGATACCGACATGCAGCAAGACCTGGTCGCCTACGAGGGCGGCGAGTACGACCCGGCCCGCTTCCTGCGTCCCGACACCGTCGCCCAAGTAGTGGCCGCCGCGATACGCACCCCCGCCGAGGCGCAGCTGCAGGAAGTGGTGATCCGGCCGCGCTAAACCGCCGTCACACCACCAGATTCACCAATCGGCCGGGCACCACGATCACCTTCTTCGGGGTGGCACCGGACAGGAACGCCTGCACCTTCTCGTCGGCCAGGGCAGCGGCCTTGATCGCGTCGCCGTCGGCATCGGTGGGCACCGTGACCAGTCCGCGCTTCTTCCCGTTGACCTGTACCGGGTAGTCGACGGTGTCGGTCACCAGGTAAGCCGGGTCGGCTACCGGGAACGGACCGCGCGCCAGCGAAGCCTGGTGTCCGAGCCGCCGCCACAGTTCCTCGGCAAGGTGCGGGGCCAGCGGTGCCAGCAGCAGCGCCAGCGGCTCGACGGCCGAACGCGGCACCCCTTCGCGATGCTCCTTGGTCAGGTGGTTGGTGTATTCGATCAGCTTGGCGGCCGCGGTGTTGTTGCGCAGTGCCGCATAATCTTCCGAGACGCCAACGATGGTGCGGTGCAGCAGTCGTAGTGTCTCGGTGTCCGGTTCGCCGTCGAGCACCCGGGTCTCGCCGGTTTCCTCGTCGACAACCAGCCGCCACACCCGCTGCAGAAAACGGTGCGCACCCACGACGTCCTTGGTGGCCCACGGCCGCGACATGTCCAGCGGGCCCATCGACATCTCGTAGACCCGCAGGGTGTCGGCGCCGTAGCTGTCGCAGATCTCGTCGGGAGACACCGAATTCTTCAGGCTCTTACCCATTTTGCCGTATTCGGCGAAGACTTCCGTGTCACCGTCGGCGCCCGGCAGGTAGAACTTCCCGTCGCGTTCCACGACTTCGGCGGCCGGCACATAAGACCCACGGGAGTCGGTGTAGGCGGCAGCTTGGATGTAGCCCTGGTTGACCAGGCGGCGGTAGGGTTCGCGCGAGCTGACGTGCCCGAGGTCGTAGAGCACCTTGTGCCAGAAACGGCAGTACAGCAGATGCAGTACCGCGTGCTCGGCGCCGCCGACGTAGAGGTCCACCCCGCCCGGATCACCGGGACCGTGCTCGGCCGGACGCGGCCCCATCCAGTAGGCCTCGTTCTCGGGCGCGCAGAACTGGTCGGCGTTGTGCGGGTCGGCGTAACGCAGCTCATACCAGGAGCTTCCGGCCCACTGCGGCATGACATTGGTGTCACGGGTGTAGGTCTGCAGTCCGTCGCCGAGGTCCAGCTCGACATGCACCCAGTCGGTCGCCTTGGCCAGCGGGGGTGAGGGTTCGCTGGATGCGTCGTCCGGGTCGAACAGCACCGGCGAGTAGTCGGCGACGTCGGGCAGCTCGACCGGCAGTGCCGCGGAGTCCAGCGGGTGCGCGCGGCCATCGGCATCGAAGACGATCGGGAACGGCTCGCCCCAGTACCGCTGGCGGGCGAAAAGCCAGTCCCGCAACTTGTATTCGACGCGTGCCCAGCCGCGGCCTTGCGCCTCCAGCTGTTGGGTCATGGCCTTCTTGGCGTCCCCGACCGCCATGCCGTTCAGCGGGCCGGAATTGACCAACGTTCCGTCGCCCGCGTAAGCGGCTTCCGAAATATCTCCGCCGGCAATGACTTCCACCAATGTAAGGCCGAATTCGGTAGCGAACTCCCAGTCTCGCTGATCATGCCCGGGAACCGCCATGATGGCGCCGGTGCCGTAGCCGGCCAGCACGTAGTCGGCGATGAAGATCGGCACCTGCTGCCCGTTGGCCGGGTTAGTTGCGTAACTACCCAGGAACACACCGGTTTTGGTTTTGTTCTCCTGACGCTCCAGATCGGACTTCGCGGCGATCGCCTTGCGATAGTCGGCGACGGCCGCCGCGGGAGTGGCTGCTCCGAAGGTCCAGCGCCCGTCCACCCCGTTCGGCCATTCGGCGACCGCCAGCCGGTCGACCAGCTCATGCTCGGGTGCGAGCACCAGGTAGGTGGCGCCGAAAAGCGTGTCTGGGCGGGTGGTGAACACCTCGATGTCCACCGCGTTGCCGTCGGTGGTGGCCGCGCCGAACAGCGCCGCCGCACCGGTGGAGCGCCCGATCCAGTTGCGCTGCATGGTCTTGACCTTCTCCGGCCAGTCCAGCAGTTCGAGGTCGTCGAGCAGCCGATCGGAGTACGCCGTGATTCGCATCATCCACTGCCGCAACCGCTTCCGGAACACCGGAAAATTGCCGCGGTCGCTTCGCCCGTCAGCGGTGACCTCTTCGTTGGCCAACACGGTGCCCAGCCCGGGACACCAGTTGACCATCGAGTCGGTGCGGTAGACCAGTCGGTGACTGTCGATGACGTCGGCACGCTCACCGGCCGACAGTTGCGCCCAGTCCCGGCCGTCATCGAGGGTGCGTGCTCGGGAGTCGAATTCGGCGATCAGCTCGGAGATCGGGCGTGCCTTGTCCGCGCTGGTGTCGAACCAGGAGTTGTAGATCTGCAGGAAGATCCACTGCGTCCATTTGTAGAAGTCGACGTCGGTGGTCGAGAAGCTGCGCCGGCTGTCGTGACCGAGGCCGAGGCGCCGTAGTTGCCGGCGGAAGTTCTCGATGTTGGCCTCGGTACGGATGCGCGGGTGGGTACCGGTCTGCACCGCGTACTGCTCGGCGGGCAGGCCGAACGCGTCGAAGCCCAGGGCGTGCAGCACGTTGTGGCCGGTCATCCGGAAGTAGCGGGCGTAGACGTCGGTGGCGATGTAGCCGAGCGGGTGCCCGACGTGCAGGCCGTCCCCGGATGGGTAGGGAAACATGTCCTGGACGAACATCTTGTCGGTGGGCAGTGCCGATCCGTCGGTCGGTGCGAGCGAACCGACCGGGTTGGCGACGTTGAAGGTCCCCGCCTGCTCCCAGTGTTGTTGCCAGGTGTCTTCGATACGCCCGGCCAGCGTCGCGTTGTAGCGGTGCCGGGGTGCCTGGTCGCTGTGTTCAAGCGGCAGTCCCAGCTTCGCCTCTCCTCCGTCGAGCCTCGCTGAACCGCCGGGGTCGCCGGGTGCCTGAGTGGTCGGGGCTTCGTTCACCTCAACAGGGTAAACGGCGGCGTTTCCCGGTCCGATCGCCACAGCTTGGTATCAGTTGGATTGCGACCCGGTGAGGGCTTCGTTCCAGGTCGGTTGCGGCCCTGGCGACGCTGTCGGCGCCTGGCTACCGTCAGTTCACGGCCAGGGCATCGCTGCCCAGCCCGCCACGGAAGGACCCTGGAGATGACAAACACCGCGCACCGTTGGCGACTCCTCTTCGGCTGCGCCGCTGTCATGGCGGCGGGCTTGGCCGGGATCCCCGCCGTGGCGGCCGATCCGCTGGTCCCGGCACAGCCGGACCCCTCCGGCCCAGCCGCCCACCCGGCCGCGACGCCGGTGCCCGCGGGCGTCCCGGCGGCCCCGGCTGCCGTGGCGCCGCCGAGTGCTCTGGTGCCGGCGACCTCGGGCACCCTGCGCGACTACTTCGCAGCCAAGAAGGTGCAGTTGGAGCCGCAACAGGCCGCCGGGTTCAACGCGTTCAACATCACCTTGCCGATGCCGGCCGGCTGGTCGCATGTGCCCGACCCCAACGTTCCTGATGCGTTCGCCGTGATCGCCGACCGGCGCAGTGGGTCGCTCTACACCCCCAACGCCCAGGTCGTGGTCTACCGGCTGGACGGGCAGTTCGACCCGAAAGAGGCGATCACGCACGGGTTCGTCGACAGCCAGGCGTTGATGGCCTGGCAGACCACCAACGCCTCCCTGGACGACTTCGACGGGTTCCCGTCCTCGAGCATCGAGGGGACCTATCGCGACGCCGACATGACGCTGAACACGTCGCGGCGCCACGTGATCGTGCCGACAGACGAGGCGGCCTACCTGGTGTCGCTGACCGTGACCACCGGCGCCGGTCGGGCGATCGGCACCGCCCCCGCGACCGACGGGATCATCAACGGATTCCGGGTCGAGCGGCCTGGTACCAACCCGCCGCCCCCCGCCCCGAACGGTCCGGTGCAATCAGGCACGGTGCGGCACCAGGTGGGTACCGTCCCGCCACGTGACGTCCCCCACCCGCCGGTGGAGTCGGGCATCATCCGGCACCAGGTGGGCACCACGGGCTGACCGCCGGGCTCGTATTGTGGACCCATGCTGATCATGGGTGTCTTGTGCCTGGTTGCGGCGGTGGTGTCGCTGGTGTTCGGTGTGCGGACGCTGGTGCGGCCGCTGGGCGGTGACCCCGAGCAGCTGGTGCTGCGGGCGGTTGCGCCCGCCCAGATCGCGGTCGGGGTGATCCTGGGGGCGGGCGGTGCACTGGTGCTGGCCGGCCCGTCGTCGATGGCACTGCTGGCGCTGATCATCTCGATCACCGGGGCACTTGCCACCCTGGCCGCCGGAGCCTGGCAGGGCGCCCGCTACGCGACACGCCTGTCGGCTCAGGCCAGCGCGGCGGCTGACGCCGGCTGCTGCGGATCGGGCTGCGGTTGCGGCGACAGTGCGCCCGTCGAAGAAGCCGGTTGCGGAGCCGGCTGTGGCTGCTCCGACAATGCGCCGCTGGAGCCGGCCTCCGGGTGCGGCAGCGGCTGCGGCTGCTCGTAAGCCGTCGCGAGCGGCGCTTGCCCCCGGCTCAGTTACGGCTGATGTCGATCGGGTGGGTGGCCAACAACGCGGTGGGCCAGGGTTGCCGTCGCAGGGCTCGTCCCCACAGGTCGACTCGCGGCGGCACCATCACATCCGACGGCAGCGCCGACAGCACGATCCAGTCGTCGCGCTCGATCTCTCCCTCGAGCTGGCCAATGGTCCAGCCGGCATAGCCGGCGAAGATCCGCACGCCCTCCACATGCGGCGCGATGGCCTCGGGGTCCGCATCGAGATCGACCATCACCAGCCGGCCGTCGATGTGCCGGAGACCGGAAACTCCCTGGGGTTCGGCCCCGACCCGCAACAGCCCCACGCACAAGGCGGCATCGCGTTTCACCGGGCCGCCGATGAACATGGTTTTGGGTTTGGCGGCCAGCTCGGACCACTGCGGCAGCACGTTGTAGACGGCGGTCTCACTGGGGCGGTTGAGCACCACCCCCAAGGTTCCACCGTCGTTGTGCTCGACCACATAGATCACGGTGCGGCGGAAGGTGGGTTCGAGCAGATCGGTGTTGGCCAACAGCAGCGTGCCGGCCCGTACCCGATGCGCAGCGGGCGCGACGAACTGTTCTGCGTCCTCGGGTTCTTCGGGTTGGGCCATTTTTCCATCATGGCACCCGCCGCCGTCATTCGTGTTGAGCTGTGCCGAACATCGGCCGCCCCGCAATATTTGTAGTCTGGTCTGGGGCCGGTGCCGCGCCGCCGCCCGAGTCTGGAAGAGGTTCTGTGGTGGATAACCGCGCACCCGCATCACTGTGGCGGTCGGCGCGCGGCCTGCCGGAGTTCCGCCGTCTGCTGGAACTGCGGGCCGCCAGCCAATTCGGCGACGGTCTGTTCCAAGCCGGGCTGGCCGGCGCGCTGCTGTTCAACCCGGACCGGGCCGCCTCCCCGTGGGCGATCGCGGGTGCTTTCGCCGTGCTGTTCCTGCCGTATTCGGTGCTGGGTCCGTTCGCCGGCGCGCTGTTGGACCGGTGGGACCGGCGCCAGGTGATGGTGGCGGCCAACCTCGCCCGGCTGGTGCTGGTGCTCGGGATCGCGGCGCTGTTGGCGGTCGGTGCCGGTGATCTGCCGGTGTTGTGCACGGCACTGATCGCCAACGGGTTCACCCGGTTCATCGCTTCCGGGCTGTCGGCGGCGCTGCCGCACGTGGTGCCGCGCGACCAGGTCGTGACGATGAACGCGTTGGCGATCGCGACCGGGGCGGTGGCTGCCTTCTTGGGCGCCAACTTCATGCTGCTGCCGCGCTGGCTGGTGGGCACCGACGACCGCGGTGCCGCGTCGATCATCGCGGCGGTGGCCATCCCCGTCACGATCGCTCTGGTGCTCTCGCTGCGCTTCGCAGCCCACGTGCTCGGTCCTGACGACACCAAACGCGCGATCCACGGCTCGGTGCTCTATGCCGTGATGACGGGCTGGATGCACGGCATCCGGACGGTGCGCGACCGGCCCACGGTGGCCGCCACCCTGTCCGGACTGGCCGCGCACCGGATGGCCTTCGGTATCAACACGCTGGTGGTGCTGGTGTTGGTCCGGCATGTCGGCGAGCACACGGTGTCGGGCCTGGGCACCACGGCGTTGTTCGTCGCCTCGGCCGGCGCCGGGTCTTTTCTGGCCACGGTGCTGACCCCGCCGGCGGTGCACCGCTGGGGCCGCTACGCCACCACCAACGGCGCCCTGGCGGCGGCCGCGGTCATCCAACTGGCCGCCGTCGGGCTGTACCTGCCGGTGCTGGTGTTGTGCGGATTCCTGCTCGGAGTGGCCGGGCAGGTGGTCAAACTCTGCGCCGACACCGCCATGCAGATCGACGTCGACGACGCCCTGCGCGGACACGTTTTCGCGGTGCAGGATTCGCTGTTCTGGGTGTCGTTCATCCTCGCCGTGGCCGGCGCCGCGGCGCTGATTCCCCCCGACGGGCGGGCTCCGTCGCTGATTGTGGCCGGCACCCTGCTGTATCTGCTCGGTTTGGCCGGGCACGCGTTCATCGGGCGGCGCCGCGAACCGGTGGGCCTAAAGTACGAGCATGGCCGAAACTGAATCGATCGTCGCCGATCTGAGCGCCGAAAGCGACGAACTCGACGCCCTGGTGGCCCCGCTTGCCGACAGTCAGTGGGGCGCACCCACACCGGCGGCCGGCTGGTCGATCGCTCATCAGATCGGTCACCTGCTGTGGACCGACCGGGTGTCGCTGACCGCCATCACCGACGAGGCGGGTTTTGCTGCCGCACTCTCCGACGCGATGCAGGATCCGGCCGGTTTCGTCGACGCCGGCGCGGCCGAACTGGCCCAGCTGCCGCCGGCCGAGCTGTTGGCGCAGTGGCGCTCCACCCGCGCGGAGCTGCACCAAGAGCTGCTCGCTGTGGCGGACGGGCGCAAGCTGCCGTGGTTCGGCCCGCCGATGAGCGCCGCCTCGATGGCCACCGCTCGGCTGATGGAGACCTGGGCGCACGGCCTGGACGTCGCCGACGCACTCGGGGTGCGGCGGCGTCCCACGGCGCGGTTGCGGTCCATCGCGCATCTGGGGGTACGGACCCGTGACTTCGCTTTCAGCGTGCACAACCTGACCCCGCCGGCCGAACCGTTTCACGTAGAACTGCATGCGCCCGAGGGCGGGGTGTGGGCCTGGGGCCCGGTGAACGCCGACCAGCGGGTGACCGGAACCGCCGAGGACTTCTGCTTTCTGGTCACGCAGCGGCGTGCGCTGACTGACCTGGACGTCACGGCCCACGGCGACGACGCGCAGCGCTGGTTGGAGATCGCCCAAGCTTTCGCCGGGCCGCCCGGCCGGGGGCGCTGAGCGCGCCAGCGCGAAGCGAGACCCGGCCGCATCAGCCCGGTGCCCGGTATTTCACAGCACGGTGGCGCCATCGGCGGCACCGTCACCATCCGCGTCGATGAGCTTGACGTTCCACCGTCCGTCACCGTCGGTGTCGACGTAGGCGGCGCCATAGCCGCCAGTGCCTGCTAAGCCGTTGCCGATCAGCACCCGATCGGCCCGCCCGTCACCGTCGAAATCCACCAGCAGGTCATTGACACGTCCGTCCCCGTCGAAATCCACCAGGGGACCACCGGTGCGCTCGACGCTGTCGAGCCCCACCCAACGCAGGCCGCCCGATCGATCCGCTGAGCTCGCCATGGCGCCGTGCCCCCAAGTGCCGGAGCCGTCGTCGAGGAAGGAGGCCTCCGGAGTGCCGTCGTCGTCGAGGTCCAGCAGGAGGTGGTCGGCTACCCCGTCCCCGTCGAGATCCACCAGCGCGTCGTCGCGCAGTCCGTCCCCGTCGAAATCGAGGCTGATGGCGTCGGCCAGCCCGTCCCCGTCAAGGTCCACGTCCGGCGTGCCGGTCCACATCGTGGCCGCACCATCACCATCGCCCAGGCAGTAGTCCATACCCTGCTCAGACGCGGCTGCGCGGCTATCGGTTCCGCTGCGTCTGCCACCACGACAGCAACTCGGCCGTCGCCTCCTCGCGGGTCAACGGCCCGCGCTCCAGGCGCAGCTCCTTGAGATAGCTCCAGGCGCGGCCCACCTGCGGACCCGCCGGGATGTCGAGCAGCTCCATGATCTCGTTGCCGTCCAGGTCTGGCCGCACCCGCTGCAGATCTTCCTGCTCGGCCAGGACAGCGATCCGTTCTTCGAGCTGGTCGTAGCTGGCCTGCAGGCGTGCGGCGCGCCGCTTGTTGCGGGTGGTGCAGTCCGCCCGCACCAGCTTGTGCAGCCGCCCCAGGAGCGGTCCCGCGTCGGTGACGTAGCGTCGCACCGCCGAGTCGGTCCACTTGCCGTCGCCGTAGCCGTGGAACCGCAGGTGCAGGTAGACCAGCTGGGACACGTCGTCGACCATCTGCTTGGAGTAGCGCAGCGCGCGCATCCGTTTCCGGGCCATCTTCGCACCCACCACCTCGTGGTGGTGGAAACTGACGCCCCCGTCAGTTTCGTGCCGGCGGGTGGCCGGCTTGCCGATGTCGTGCAGCAAGGCCGCCCAGCGCAGGACCAAGTCGGGGCCGTCATCCTCCAGGTCGATCGCCTGCCGCAACACGGTCAGCGAGTGCTGGTAGACGTCCTTGTGCTGGTGATGTTCGTCGATTGCCATCCGCATGCCGCCGACCTCGGGCAGCACCACATCACCCATCCCGGTGGCCACCATCAGATCCAGACCGGCCACCGGGTCGGCACCCACCAGCAGCTTGTCCAACTCGGCGGCCACCCGTTCCGCGGTGATCCGAGCCAGCTCCGGCGCCATGTCCTCGATCGCGGCGCGCACCCGCGGCGCCACCGTGAACCCGAGCTGGGAAACGAACCGGGCCGCGCGCAACATCCGGAGCGGGTCGTCGCCGAAGGAATCCTGCGGTGCGGTCGGTGTGTCGAGCACACCCGCCCGCAACGCCGCCAGGCCGCCGAGCGGGTCGAGGAACTCCCCCGGTCCGGCCGCGGTGATACGGACCGCCATCGCGTTGGCGGTGAAGTCGCGGCGCACCAGATCCGCGTCGAGCGAATCCCCGAAGCGCACTTCGGGATTCCGCGACACCCGGTCATATTGGTCGGCCCGGAAGGTGGTGATCTCCACGCGTTGGCCGCCCAATGTTGCTCCCACCGTGCCGAACTCGATGCCGGTGTCCCACATCGCCTCGGTCCGGCCCCGCAGAATGCGTTGCACCTGTTCGGGGCGCGCGTCGGTGGTGAAGTCCAGGTCCGGGCTCGGCCGGCCCAACAGCGCGTCGCGGACCGATCCGCCGACCAGGTAGATCTCCTGGCCGGCTTCGGCGAACATCGCGCCGAGGCTGCGCAGCAATTCGGCGTGCCGATTCAGCGCGACGGCCGCCGTGGTCAGCAGGTCGGCGTCTTGATGGGCTTCAGGCACGTTCGATGAGCCTAATAGGTATCGCCAGGACGGCGAAGCTGGCACTCACCCGCAGCCGAGTGTGCGGTTTCGTAGGTTTTTCGCGCCGGCCACGCCGACGATTCCGCACACTCGGCGGGCTGAGCGCGGCGAAGCCGGGCGAAGCGGGCCACCGGCGAGGGAGGCAGGTCGGCCCGCGCGTGCCAGCTACTATCGCATGGGTGTCGGCCGACGGCGGAGAAGCCAATTCGGGACGGCGCCGCAGGCGGCGTCGTGGTCGACGCACGTCTGGTCCGAAAATCACCCACGCGGAATCCCCGGCCACCGATGCCAGCCCCAGCCCGAGCGCGATTCCCAGTCGCGCCGCCCAACGCCGGCCTCGCACCGCGCGGCACGGGCCGGACCGGCTACGCACCGTGCACGAGACCTCCGCAGGCGGGCTTGTCGTCGACGGCATCGACGGCCCGCGCGAAGAGCAGGTCGCGGCGCTGATCGGCCGGGTCGACCGGCGGGGCAGGATGCTGTGGTCGCTGCCCAAAGGGCATATCGAAGTCGGTGAGACCGCCGAGCAGACCGCGATCCGTGAGGTCGCCGAGGAAACCGGTGTGCAGGGCAGCGTGCTGGCCGCACTCGGCAGCATCGACTATTGGTTCGTCACCGAAGGTCGCCGGGTGCACAAGACCGTGCACCACTATCTGCTGCGGTTCGCCAGCGGCGAGCTGTGCGACGACGATGTGGAGGTCGCCGAGGTGGCGTGGGTGCCGATCCGGGAGCTGCCGTCCCGCTTGGCGTACGCCGACGAACGACGGTTGGCGCTGGTCGCCGACGAATTGATCGACCGGCTGCAGGCCGACGCCCCGGCCGCGCTGCCGCCCCTGCCGGTGACCGCGCCCTGGCGACGCCAGCAGACGCACTCCCGCGCCCGCCGTACTCGCGCAGGCGAGAACTCGCCGGACCGGAAGAACGGTCGCAGGCTGGACCCGTGACCCGCACGCGACGAAGCGGTGGGGGTCCCTCGCCGAGGCGGTTGGCGGCCCCCCCGGCGGTGGTAGCCGCCCTCCTGATGACCCTCGGCACCGCACTCGGCGGCGCCGCCCCGCACGTGGCCGCCGGCGAGCCCGATGTGGCGCCGTTTGTCCAGATCCGCATCGACCGCGTCACCCCGGAGGTCATCAGCACCACCAGCGTCCCGCTCGTCACCGTCGCCGGCACGGTAAGCAATGTCGGCGACCGACCGGTCCGCGATGTGATGGTGCGCCTCGAGCAGGCCGGTGCCGTCGCCTCCTCTGCCGGGCTGCGCACCAATCTCAGCGGAGCCAACGACCAGTACCGTCCGGTGGGCACGTTCGCCACGGTGGCGGCCGAGCTGCAGCGCGGTCAGGAGGCCCGCTTCACGCTGACCGCGCCGCTGCGCTCGGCGAGCCAGCCGGCCTTGAACATTGACCGCCCCGGCATCTATCCGGTGCTGGTCAATGTCAACGGCACGCCCGACTACGGCGAGCCGACCCGGCTCGACGACGCCCGCTTTCTGCTTCCGGTGACCGGCCTGCCCAAACCCGAGCCGGATTCCGACGTGTCCGCCGGCACCGTCGCACCCGACATCTCCCAACCGGTGCGGCTCACCATGTTCTGGCCGCTGGCCGATCGGCCTCGGCTCACGCCCGGCGCGCCAGGGGGCACCCTGCCGGTTCGGCTCACCGACGACGACCTGGCGACATCGCTGGCCCCGGGCGGGCGCCTCGATGCGCTGTTGTCCGCCGCCGAATTCGCCACCAGCCCCGCGGTGGACGCCAACGGTGTGGTCAACCGGGCGCTATGCCTGGCCGTCGACCCGGACCTCGTGGTCACCGTCAACGCGATGACCAGCGGCTACGTCGTCGCCGACTCCCCCGACAGCGCGGCCTCGCACCCGGGCACCGGACGGGACGCAGCCCGGACCTGGCTGGAACGGCTGCGGCGGTTGGCGCACCACACCTGTGTCACGGCAACCCCCTACGCGCAGGCCGACCTGGATGCGCTGGCGCGGGTGGGCGACGCACGGCTCGACCAGATCGCGGTGCACAAGTCCGCCGACATCGTCGACCGCATCCTCGAGGTGAACTCGACCCGTGGTGTGGTCCTGCTCGGCGACGGCAGGCTCACGGCCGGCGCCGCGGACCTGATCAGTGCGCAGGGCTCCGAGGGGTCGGCACTGGTGATCTCTGCCGGCGATTGTGCGGCGCAGGACTCGGTGGCGGGCGCCTCGGCCACCGCGGACGTCACCCCGCGGCGAGTGTCCCCGCACCTGGTGTCGGTGCCGTATGACCCGGCGGTCGGCGCCGCGCTGGCGGCGATGGGCACCGATCCGGTCGCGCCCAGCTACCAGGACACCTCGCTGGCGGTCCGGCTGCGCCACGACTCAGCGCTGGCCCGTCGCCAGGACGCCCTGGGCGCCATGCTGTGGCGTGGACTGGAATCCCCGGCGAGTCCCGGCGCGGCACGCGACGAGATCCTGATGCCGCCGGCGTACTGGAAGCCCCGCGCCGCCGGCGCCCCGGCCCCCCCGACCCCCCTGGCCACCCCGCCGCCCTCCCGGCCGGGCGCGGGCCCGGCCCTCACCCCGGGGGGCG
>CAXYUC010000055.1:0-25217 GCA_964292075.1 uncultured Mycolicibacter sp. | reverse complement strand
TCCTCACCGACCTCGGCTTCAAACCCGGGTACTAAGCCAAATGTCCAAACTCAGGTCTGACGACGGCTCATGGGAGAACACCTTTCGTGAAAACAGACAAAGCTGCAGTAGGGGAGTAACGGGGATTGGAGTTGTGGAAATCGGTTGATGGGGATCTACAGGCCCAGCCAGGACGCGACGTCCTGAATGAAGCCGGATAGGCCATCGGCTGCGGTGGACATGCCAACACCGCTATCGGCCAAGTCGTCGGGCACGGCCGGCAACACAACACCAGCCAACGGAGAGCCCGTGCCGTCCCAGCCGATCAGGGTGGCGGCGATCTGGGACCACGCCTCCCACGCCCCGAGCGGGCCGATCGCCGCACTGGGAACGTTCAGAAAATTGTCGGTCGGCACGCCGGCGAACTCAATGCCGACACTGTTGAACAACGAACCACCCACCGCCGGAATGGCATATCCCCCCACGTCGTAAGGGTCCGCCGACACGCTGCCCGTGCTGAACAGTCCACCAAAGGCGAAATCCAGGCTTTGCATGGTCATGCCCGCCGGGAACAGACCCAGCGCGTTGATCGCGGGTAACACACTGTCGAGGTTCAGCGTGGCGCCATTGAAGAACGCGCCGACCATGTTGGCCAGCGTGGTATTCAGATCATCGCCATCGGAGATGCTGTTGCCCAAGGCCACCCACGGGCTGATCCCAGGACCCAACAGCCCCATCATGATTCCGCTGGCCGGTGACGCCAAGAAATTGATAATCGGAATCACCGCCGCCTGCTCATCAGCAGGGATATACCCCGGAATCTCCCCGAACAACACGAGGTGTCCGTCAGCGAATGTCCCTTGCAAGGTGTGATCCAACACCGTTGCCGTCGTGTCGGGGCTCGCATTCTGTAGCCCGTAGGCGGTCAAAACCGCCCCCAGATTGACTTGGGTCTGGTTCATCCAAGTAGAGATATTGCTCGGATCGTTCAACACCTGCTGAATGAGGCCAATTTGGTTGGCGATGGCCTGCTGCGCTTCGACCCAGGGCGCCAACGTGAAGTTGTTGAGCAGAATCGACGCGTTCTCCGACGCGGTGTTGTACTGATCGAGCCACGGGGCCGCCAGATCCGCGTCGGCAGTCAACACCACCGCCCGGAACGTGTTGATGTCGGGTAATGGCGCAGCCCCTGGGATGGCCGCGAACAGGCCGGCCCCAACGATGGCGACGCCAACCGTGGCGTAAGGACGAAGGGTATGCCGCACGGCTTTCTCCTTTGTATTGGTCGTGTTGTGGCGCTCGCTCTCGGCGGGCGGTGGAAGGTTGGGGTCGGCGCACCGCCGGAAGTGAAAGTTGGCGCTATCCGAGCGCCGAATCCGGTTCGTGCGGTGCTGACGAGCCATCCGTGTTCCCTTCTTGCGGATTAATCCCGGAGTCAAAGCTGGTGTGCCGCCGAGACAACCGGGACGTCGTTGTCCAGGTCGCCCACGCTCCGAAGGCCGCACCGACGCCGCGGAGGCGCCGCCGGTGCGTACCGCCGGCCTCGCCGTTCTGGCGGAGACATCGAGGGTTGGGGTTTTGCCTCCATGGCCCGCTCGACGAGAGCGAGCCAAAATTTACCTGGCACAAATCTGAATCGCATATAGGTTTCTGTCACTTTTTCAAATTCATCTCGGCCAAGTTCATCATCGCAATCCAGCCGACGGAAATATCTCCTGCTCAACCACATTGACCGATGGAACCAGCAAACGTTATCTGGCGGCCTTATATTTCAAGATAAAATTACCCGCGGGTAACTTTGCTAAATTCGGCCAACCTTTGTTATCCATCGGCCAGTCGTGTCAGAAATACCCGTTTACCTGCGATAACACCATCGAACCGTATGGCCATCAGGTCACCGCAAAGGGCGTGTTCATGCAACAAGTTATCGACCATACGGTTACTATCAGGCAAATTACTGTATAAGATATTTATTTTCGTTCTGAAATAATTTGCCGCCACGACAAAGCGACGAGTAAACCGGCTCTTCGCAGTTGAGGGTGTAGGGCGGTCAGCTGTTTTCGACCGGTGATCGAGGGATCTGGTTGGCTGGAGGGTGTGCCGGAGAAGAAGCGGAAGAGTAAGAGAAAGGCCGGGGTGTCCGGGGGCGGTGTGGACCTGGCGATGCTGCAGCAGCTGATTGCCGATGCTGGCCGGGGCGTGTTCGCGGGAGTATTCGATGAGCCAACGCCCGAGGTGCGGGCTGTACCGGAGCGGGTGCGGGGTTTTCGGGTGCGGGTCGACCTGATGTACGCCAAGCCACCGATCTGGCGTCGTGTGGACCTGCCGGGCGACCTCATGCTCGATGAGCTGCATATCGTGCTGCAGGTCGCGATGGGCTGGCAGGACGGTCATCTGCATAAATTCGGTGTTGGGGCGGACCGGCGTACTCGTGCTTACTTCGTCACCGGGTTCGATCTCAGCGAAGGCGACGACGGTGTCGTCGAGGACGGCGTGCGGCTCGATCAGGTGTTGTCCGACAAGGGCGACCGGTTGTTCTATGACTATGACTTCGGCGACGGATGGGAGCACGTGCTGGTGGTCGAAGACGTTTTCGATGATCCGCCCCCGGCTCCGGTCTGCCTGACGGGCGAGATGGCCTGCCCGCCGGAGGACTGTGGCGGCCTGGGCGGCTACGAGGAGTTGGCTGCGTGGGTTCGTGGCGGGCACGACCCGCGGGCAACGCCGATGGGGCTGGGTGCTCAGGAGATGCGGGACTGGCTGCCCCGGGGCTGGCACCCCGACCGTTTCTCGGTGGCCGAGACCAATGACGCTCTGGCCGAGTTGAATACGCGTTGAGGACTCTTCACTGCCGGGGTCCAAGGAGCTGGGTTCGGAAGCCTCCGGTCTCGAGCAAGGACCTGGCGATGTAGTTGGTGAGGTTGCGGAAGCCCAACGCGGATCCGCGGAGGTGTTCGAGGCGGCCGTTGATCGCTTCGGTTGGCCCGTTGGAGGTGCCGGGACGGTCGAAGTAGGCCAAGACATCAGCGGCGCGCTTCTTGAGGGTGCGGCCGAGGGTGATCAGTTCGGTCAGCGGCTTGGGAACGCCGCTGCTCTGCGTGGTGATCAGCGCCGCCATCATGGTGCGGCCGTTGCGGCGGTCGGGCTCACGGTAGGCGGCCACAGTGCGCTGATACATCTGCCAGGTGGCCTCGACCTCGGCGTGGGCGTCCTTGGCGAACATGGCTGCCAGGCGGGCTTTCTGGCGGTCGGTGACCAGATCGGCACCGGTGTGCAGCGTGCGCCGCGACCGGTAGAGCGGGTCGGTGCTGCGACCCCGGTGCCCGCAGGTGGCCAGTTGCACGCGGCGGCGGCACTCGTCGAGGGCGTTGCCGGCCAGGCGGACCACGTGGAAGAGGTCCATCACCGTGGCCGCGTCGGGCAGCTCTTCGGTGGGGCGGTCTTGAACCCGGAAAATCCATCCTCCATAGCAACGACTTCCACACCGTCACGCCAGTCCCGCGGGCGCCGGGCCAGCCAGTCGGCGAACGCCTTCTCGGAGCGGCCCTGCACGATGTCGAGCAACCGGGCCGGGCCGGTCTTGTCCCGTACCGGGGTCAAGTCGATGATGACCGTGACGTACTTGTCTCCGCGGCGGGTGTGCCGCCACACATGCTCATCGACGCCGATCACCGCCACGCCGTCGAACCGAGTCGGGTCTGCGATCAGCATCCGCATGCCTTCAGCGAGCACCGCATGGTTGGCGGTGTTCCACGACACCGCCAACGCCTCGGCGACCCGTGACACTGACAAGTGCTGGCATACCAGGGCTTCCAGCGCCCACCGCAGAGCACGACGCGAAAGCCTCGCGCGCGGTTCGGCGGCCTTACTGAGGTCCTGGCGCCACACATGTGCACATCCGAGGCACCGGTAGCGACGGATCGTCACCAGCAGCGTGGTGGGCCGCCATCCGAACGGCTCATGGGCCAACGTGCGAGTCACGCTGTCACGTGGACTGCACCTGTTCACCGCAGCGCCGACACCATGAGTCATCCTCGGCGATCCGGCACGCCAGCACCGCCCGGTCAGGATCGAGGCGTTGCGCGGTCACCTCCAACCCGAGTTCATCAAGGCGGCAGAACGTCGTCAGGTCAGCGCAGGCGAAGCCCGCCCGAGCGGTAACGTCAGGCATGTCGAGGTCTTTCAGATGAGGCGTGTAGGAACCTTCATCTTCGAAAGACCTCGACCCCTATCCCGGCAACGACGCGCCAACCACCTCTACACCCTCATCTGCGAAGAGCCAGTAAACCCACACGCTGCAAGAATGTTCGCGGTCAATCAACGCCGCGAGAACGACTACCTAAGAAATGACGAATCAATGGCAGCCGACGGGGCCGCCCCAAACGGGCAGCCCCAGATCAGCCCCTGGACTGCCAGTCCCTGCGCCGCTTGGACTTCGCCGAGGCCTTCAGCGGCACGCTGATCCGTCGGCAGCTGTCCCCCAGCGCAATCATCTGGGGGCGTGAGATCGGCGCGAGATAGAACGAGCGCACCGCCTGGACGTAGGTCCTCGCTGCCGGCCGCACCACAGCCCGTCCCTCGCGGGTGATGCTCGCCAGCACCCCGCGCCCGTCGGTGCGACTGCGACTGCGGCGAACCAAGCCGTGGGACTCCAGTCGCCGCATCAGCTCGGTCAGCCGGCTCGGTGCGAGCACCAACGCGTGGGCCAGATCGCCCATGCGCGCCGACCCATCGGCCGACCGGGCGAGCGACTGCAACACCAGGAAGTCGAACAGGCTCAAGTTGTGCCGCGCGAGCAATTGGCGGCTCACCCTCGAGAGCAACAGCGACGACGATTCCAGGAACGCCTGCCAACACTGTTGCTCGATCTCATCGAGACCCGGCAGGTGATGCGCTGGGGTCTCGGTACCGTCGTCCTCCACGGCGGGCGACGGTATCCAACGGCATGGCCGGATCCGCGGAGAAACTTCGGCAAACTCCGCGGTCGCCAGCGATCCATCGGCGGAAAATGGCGCGGGGCAATGCTTCGGTGGGTTTAACACACTGGTCATGGGCCACTTCGATCCCGGCCAGAAAACGGCCAAATTGAACTATGTAGTTCAAGGCGAAAGCTACTCCCAAGTAGGTTTCTGCAACGCGTTCTAGCGCACTAGGTGAATAGCCGTACCTTGTATCAGATAGACTAAACCTCAGCTCAGACGTAGTAAAGGCCTAGTTTTCATATTTGCCGTATATCCTAGCAATGCAACATGTACTAATTAGCTACCCGCAGGCGCGTAATTCACCCGGCAAACAGTGCACGGCAAAGTCGAGACACGTCCAAAACCCACGCGTCCCACCGCCGTACGGCGGCAAGGACGTATCTCAGCGGGCGGCCTTGAGCCCCTTGCGGCGCCCGTTGGTGCTAAGTGAGTCGTTGATCCGCCGGCAACTGTCGACCAGATTGACCATTTGCTCGTGCTTGAGCTGGTCGAGGTAGTGCACCCGAATCCCGTGCGCGTAGGTCTCCATCACCGCGTGCAGACGCGTGTGCCCCGCGCTGGTGATCCGGGGCAAGATGCCGCGTGGATCGCCCGGGCTCGGGCTGCGGGTGATCCAACCGTGGCCTTCCAACCGGCGGATCTGCGTTGACAGCTGCCCCTGCGTCACACCAAGCGTCTCCGCCAGAACACACAGCCGGTGCTGCCGCCGCTTAGGCCTGCTCAACAGCTCCAGCAGAAGGACGTCACGTATCGAGAGGTCATGTGCGCCCTTGAGGCATACATTCACTGCGTCAACGACATTCAGCGAGCAGGCCAGAAACTGTTGCCAGCAGTGTTGCTCGATTCCATCGAGCCCCGGAAGCCAGGCTATTGCTTGGAGTTCATGCATCTCGTCCACGGCGCGCGATGTTATCGAAGGATGCGCCGCAGAAACGGAGAACGCGTGTCAGTTCACCCATCTCACTACGAATTCGCCTCAGCGAAAATGGCGTTCGGCAAAGGCCCACTCGGCGCGATAGCGCAGGTCAACCGGACATTCCGAGCGCCCTGAGAAACCCGTCGCAACGAACTAATTCGTTCAAACGGAAACTACTCGTTTTCGTTCGAGCGGAAACAAGTTGGTTCGATAGCCAAACAATTGGTTCGCCAGGACGCGCTAGTCACCGGCCCACAATCCAGTCGATGAGCCGCTCGCGTCCACCGTCACCAGCAGCCGTTCCGGTAGCCAAGTCTTCGAGGACAACCACCGGGTCCACCGTGGCGATGTCGCCATGCTCGCCGCGGCTTACCTGGCGCCACCATGTCGCAGTGGCCCAAATCGTCGGGTCGGAGGGAACCCGCAGTGTCAGCGTCGCGTCATCGGCGGCAACCTCAACCAAGTTGTAGTCAGACAGGTCGATCAACTCCTGGGCGTAGACCAGCCCGCTCGTCGGCATCAGCCATGGCCGCCACACGTCAGCGGCGACCTCGCCACCGGCCAGTACCCGTACTCCCCGTTCGTCGCCGAGCTTGATTGCCCTGCCCACCTGCTCCTCCACCGGATCCACGCTGTACCAATAGGTCTCGATCCAGTCAGCGCGAGCCGCGGACAGCGCCGTGAGGCGCTTGCGCCGTTCGACTCCGGGCATGGGCGTGTCTGGTGGAACCCGGATCTCGGACATGACTTGCGGACTCATTCCCACCACCGCGGCGATGTCCAGCGGACGCAGGCGGTGGCGCGTTAACACACAGAGCCGCTCGGCCGCACGTTGACACCGTCCGCGATCGCCGCCGGCACCCCGCAGCTGACCCCACGCATAGCCGCCCGGCGTGCCCGTACCGGAGTTGCGCGGAGAGTTCCGCATGTACCCCTGCATACTCAAAAACAGCTTCCAGGAATGCTGTTCGAATCCGTCCCGTCCGGTCAGCCCGGGCGGGGGTTGGCTTCGGCGTGTCTGGTCCACGGCGTGGGAATCTAGCCAACCGCGGAGCGAGCGCACCGGCAGAACTGCGGGACACACAGCTTGTCGCGTAAATACGTCCGGCGCCTTCGCCGTTCGGCAACGCGCCACACAACCAGACTGCTCTGGTCAGCGAGATATTCTGACCGGTAACAGAAACCCGTCACTTTGAACCATGTGGTTCAAAATGAAACCGTCGGACTCTCCATAGTCAGGCAACCACGCGGCAAGAAAATTACCCCTGCGCGCTGTTGACCCTGTCGCCGATATGCGCATGACTCTCCAGCACCACGTGAAGACGCGCGTGGCCCTCGCTGGTGATCCGCGGCAGAATGCCGCGCCGATCACGCTGGCACGGGCTCCGGGTGACCAGACCCCGCTCCTCCAGCCGACGGACCTGGCCGGCCAACGCACCCGGCGACACCCCCAACGTCTGCGCCAGCGCGCACATGCGATGTGCCCGCCGGTCCGGCCGGCTGAGCAGCGTCAACAGCAGGACGTCGCGAAGGGTGACGCCGTGTGCACCGCGCAGGCGCACGTCCAGTGCCGCCATCGGATTGGCCGAGCCACCGAGAAGCAGTTTCCAGCAATGTTGCTCGAACGCGCCCACGGCGCGGGACGCTAGCGAACGGCGGAGCGATCGCGCACGCAAAACTGCGCGACCCACAGCTTGTCGCGTGGATCTACCAGGACGCCAAGGACGTTCGGCAACGCGACGTCTGACGAGACCTCGCAGGTCAACGAGATGTTCTGGCCCGCAACAGGAAACCGCCATATTGAACAATTTGGTTCAAAGGGGAACCACCAGACTCGCCGAAGCCGCAGGCAGAGTTACGAATTCGTCGCGAACGTCAATTCCATCAGCGATTACCTAGGAGACGGGCCGCCGGCCGTAAAACGCTTCGCCAAGCACGTGGCATCTGTACGTCAATTTGACGTACACTGCAGCCATGGAGACTAAGACGGGTCGCTGGAACCTGCGTGTTACCGCAGCACAAGACGCGGTGGTGCGGCGCGTGCTCGAGGCAACGGGCGAATCACTCAACGATTACGTGGTGCGTCACGCCATCCAGGCCGCCGAGCACGACCTCGCCGACCGGAGGGTGTTCGCCCTGGATGACACCGCCTGGGCTGACCTCCAGAAGCTGCTCGGCCGTCCACCAACCCCCAAGCCCGAACTGGCGCGCCTGCTGGCGCACCCGTCGATTCTGGAACGGTGAACTACGAAGGCCCGATCCTCCTCGGCGCCGATCACCTCCTCGAAGACTTCGACTGCGGCAGCGACGCACTCAACGAGTGGCTCCGGACAAAGGCGCTCCGCAACCACCGTGAAGGCGGCAGCCGCACCTGGGTCGTCCTCGACGGCCGGCGGGTCGTGGCCTTCTATGCCTCCAGCACAGCGGTGCTCATGCGCAGTCATGCAACCAAACGCGCGGCTAGAAATCAGCCGGATCCGCTACCAGCCGTCCTCCTAGGCAGGCTGGCCGTCGATAGGGAGTTTCAGGGGCGCGGACTCGCCGCTGCGCTTCTCAAACACTTCGTTCTGAAATCGCTGGAGATCGCGGAGGTTACGGGCGTCCGGCTGCTGCTGGTTCATGCGAAGGACGACGCCGCCCAACGCTTCTACGTGCGGTACGGTTTCGAGCCTTCTGTCATCGACGACATGACGCTGATGCTGCTCGTGAAAGATGTACGCCACGGTCCTTCCTGAACCCGCTGATCCCGGCCGGCGTCCGCCGCAGTGATATCGCCACCGCTATCGTTTTCCAACATCACTCACCCCCGGAAATGCGGGGCGCAAGTGACGGGTGTGGGTTCGTGCCGCCCACGGGGCGCATCGCAGCTCCCGGTGTCTGGCTACGAGCTCCCCGCGCTGCCCGTTCACAGTAAGCACCGGAACGCACCGCCAGCGTGACAAGTCCGTCAGCGTTGCTCCTTGGCGGGTCCGCCTTGACCGATAAGTTCGTCCCGAGCGCCGGCTCAGCCCGCCAAGCCCGGCCCGAGGTAGAGGACATGTGAACGTCCTGCATTCTCGTCGGTCCAGATAAGGACCCAAGGTTCGCCAAAAAGGATGCCCACGTAGGCCACCCAGGCGGGTGGGTCAATAAGTCTGCGTTGGCGCAGCGCGGCGGTGATGTGGCCGTTGTCCAGGTCGTCGAACAAGGCATCGATGGTGTCAAGCGCCTGCGCGACCGCGGGGTCGGACTCAGCCAGCGGCAACAGTCGGTTCCGATATTGGTGGAACACCTGCTCGTCATATTCGGCGCCGTGTCCCATGTCACCCAGTATGCCATGATTGGGCTGGATGGTAATTCGGCTCCAATGGTATCGTGGGCACCATGGCAGAGATGCATGTGACCGTGGATTCGCGGGGCCGTGCCACGCTGGGCAAAGAGCACGCGGGCCAATACCTGCTCACCGAGGTCGGTGGCGCACTGATCCTCGAACCGGGTTCCTTCGTCACCGAGGCCCAACAGCAGGTATGGCGAAACCCTGAGCTGCAGCAGCATTTGCGGACCGCCATGTCACGACCGGGCGGGCCCCGTCCGACACGTGATTAGCCCCCAGCGTCGGGTCCGCCGGCCCGGAAACGTCGGCTCTACGCGGACCGATTCAGTCCGGCCGCACTGATATCGCCACCGCTATCGTTTTCCAACATCACTCACCACCCCAGATTCGGGGCGCAAGTGACGGACGTGAACCGGTCCCACCGGATCGGTACGGCCCGGCTACGAATTTGTCGCGAGCGTCAATTCCATCAGCTTCAAGGCCTGCTCGCACGCGTCGATCCCGGGCGCCTGCGGGTTGACCCACCAGCCCACCACCCCGGCGGCGTCGCTGGCGACCCCGCAGGAGCCGTTGGGGTCCGCCGGCCGCATCACGATCGACGGCACACCCACGATGGTCTTGGTCTCGATCTGGTACTTCAAGAACTCGGCGACCTTGCGCTCGTTGTCCAGGCTGCCCTGCTCGAACCAGAACCGGGTGATGTCGATCAGCCCAGCCGGGTTGGCCGCCTGCCAACGGCAGATGGCGCCGACGAAGGTGCTCTGGATGTCCAGCGGGTCCGCACCCACCGTCTTGGCCAAGATGTCGGTGGTCAGCACCTCGCACTCCTTGAGCAGGTTCGGGTACTGCCGCTCGGAGTTGTTGTTGCGCTTGGTGTCGCCCGCACCGGCCTTGACCGCGGTGCCGCCCACCTCACGCGAGCAGCCCGTCAAGCTGGTCAACACTGCCAATACCGCGACCGCGCTGGCCACTACGCGGCGGCTCATTTCGAGTTCGCAATCGACTGGCGGGTCAGCTCTTTGGCGACGTCGCACGGATCCGGGAACGGCTTTTGAGCGAAGCTCACCGACCACTCGATGAAGTCATCTTTGAATTGGATGCCGACCTCGCACAGGTTGTCGCCCATGGTCGGGGCGGTGCCGATCGCGATGAAACCGCTGTGGCCGTCGATGTTGATGTCCTCCACGGATGTCCGCGACACCTCTTCGGTTTTGCGCTCACGACCGATGGGGCTGCCGCGATACCAGGAGAAGGAGAAGTGTGGGCCCATGATCCCGCCGCGCAGCAGCCACTGGCAGCCCACTGAGTTCTGCGCGGTGCCGACCACCCCCGCCACCCTGGTCAGGTTCGCGATGGTCTCGTCGCTGATCCCGCCGCACTGCGGGAACGACGGCCCGTGATTGCTCTGCTCGGCCGTCGGCGACGCGGACTGGCTGCCGCCCTGCGCTTCCGGCGAGTTGGAGTCGGAACATCCGCCGACCATCGGGATCACGGCAGCGGCCGCCAGGGCCGGGACCGTCAGTTTGAGCCGCACACGATGCACTGTAGCGGCACCGCCGCCCGTCAACCACGACACAGCGGTGACCAGTCGGTTTGTGTCGCCCCGTAGTGCCGCAGCAACGCCACGACCGCACATTCGCGAACAGGCCGTGAATTCAGCAGTGCGCGTGAGCGTGGTGGGAAGCTGCGCGCTGCAATCCAGCTACACCGAACAGAACAAGGCGCCGGGTTGTCGCTGATAACCGACTGCCCGGACGCTCCGCTCCGCCGAACCGGGTCTGTGGTCGGGATCGATTACGGGTTCTCGTCGGCGCTGTTCGCCACCAGCGACGGCCAGCTGCTGGGCCGCTCGATGCTCGCACGGATCCGCGAACTCGACATCGTGCTGGAATCGGTCACCGCTGACCTGCAACGGCGCAGCGTGCCCCTTAAATCCGATCCCGCCTACCGCAGGTTGCAGGCTCGGATCCGAGACTACGTGGCTAACGAAATCGGCCGGCTACTCAACCGTCTCGCCGCTGACGATATCCAGGAGCTCGTGGTCGAACGCCTGGACTTCCGCGGCGGAGGGCTGTCAAAACGTATGAATCGCCTCTGCACCCGCACCGGACGGCGTGTCCTCAAAGTCCGGCTGCAGCGGCTGACCAAGCGCCACGGAATCACTGTCACCTCGGTGCCCGCGCCGTACACCAGCCAGCAGTGCTCGGGATGTGGCTATGTGCACAAGTCGAACCGCAAGAGCCAGGCACGGTTCCGGTGCGGGTTCTGCGGCAAGAAACTTCACGCGGACGTGAACGCAGCCAGGACCGTGGCGTCGAGACGTTCTCGACCACTACCGCACGGCGCCGGGCCACGTTCGCGGGAGAACATCCGCCGACTGCTCGACAGCGATCACCGCAAGCGGTGGCATCTGCCGGCACAAGGCGCGGTCCGCGGCATTACAGGTGCCCGTGGGCGCAGCCCAACAGCTGCGTGACCTAAAACCATGAACTGCCATGGAATTAGGAACTGTGCGACAGTGTCCCCATGCTTCTGGCGCTGCTGCGCTGCTACCTGCGGCCCTACCGCCGGCCGATCGCGGCGGTGATGGCACTGCAACTGATCAGCACGCTGGCTTCGCTGTACCTACCGACCGTCAACGCCACCATCATCGACGAAGGCGTGGTCCGCGGCGACACCGCGATCATCGTCCGGCTGGGCGCGGTGATGCTCGGCGTCACCGGCCTGCAGCTGCTGTGCGCCATCGCCGCGGTCTACTTCGGCGCGCGCACCGGGACCGGCTTCGGACGCGACCTGCGCCGGGCGGTGTTCGCCCAGGTGATCCGGTTCTCCGAACGCGAAACCACCCGGTTCGGGGCGCCGACCCTGCTGACCCGCACCACCAACGACGTCCGCCAGATCCAGCTGATCGTGCAGCTGGGCGCCACCACCCTGGTCACCGCGCCGATCATGAGCATCGGCGGGGTGCTGATGGCGGTGCACCAGGACGCCGGCCTGGCGTGGCTGCTGGCGGTCAGCGTGCCGGTGCTGGCGCTGGCCAACTACTTGATCGTGTCCCGGATGCTGCCGTTATTCCGGCGCATGCAGATGCTGATCGACACCATCAACCGGGTGCTGCGCGACCAGCTCACCGGCATCCGGGTGATCCGCGCCTTCGCCCGCGAGCCTGTCGAACGGGACCGGTTCGCCCGGGCCAACACGGCCCTGTCGGACGCCTCGCTGACCGTCGGGAACCTGCAAGTACTGATGCTGCCGACCACCACGCTGATCATCAACGCCTCCAGCGTCGCGCTGATCTGGTTCGGCGCGCAGCGCATCGACGCCGGACAAATGCAGGTCGGGTCGCTGATCGCGTTCCTGTCCTACTTCATGCAGATCCTGATGGCCGTGCTGATGGCCACCATGGTGCTGGCGATCCTGCCGCGCGCCGCGGTCTGCGCCGAACGGATCACCGCGGTGCTGTCCACCGAACCCACCATCAGCGCCCCGGCTCGGCCGGTGTCGCCGTCGTCGCCGACCGGCGAGGTCCGGCTGCACGGTGTCGGCTTCCGCTACCCCGGCGCCGACCGCTCGGTGCTGTCCGACGTGTCCCTGACCGCGCTGCCCGGCACCACCACCGCGGTGGTCGGGTCCACCGGATCGGGCAAGTCCACCCTGGTGTCGCTGATCTGCCGGTTGCGCGACGTGACCGACGGAGCGGTGCTCGTCGACGGCGTGGACGTGCGCGACCGCGACCCCGAAGAGCTGTGGTCGGGCCTCGGCCTGGTGCCCCAGCGCGGCTACCTGTTCTCCGGCACCGTCGCCGACAACCTGCGCTACGGCGCCCCGGCCGGGGTGACCGTCAGCGACGAGCAGATGTGGGAGGCGCTGCGGGTGGCGGCCGCCGACGACTTCGTGGCGGCCCACCCGGATGGGCTGGGGGTGCCGGTGGCCCCCGGCGGCATCCACCTGTCCGGCGGGCGACGTCCACGGCTGGGGATCGCCCCGGGCGGGGTCCGGCGGCCCCCCGCCTATCTGTTCGACGACGCGTTCTCGGCCCTGGACACCCGCACCGATGCCCGGGTCCGCGCCGCCCTGCGCGAGGTGGCGGCCGACGCGACGGTGATCATCGTGGCGCAGCGGATCTCGACAATCACCCAGGCCGATCAGGTGCTCGTCCTCGACGACGGCCGGGTGGTCGGCACCGGAACCCACCGCGAGCTGCTGGCCGACTGCCCCACTTACGCCGAGTTCGCCGAATCCCAGTCGGTGACCGCGGGGGTCGGTGGCCTGTGACCGCACCAGCTCCGACGGTACGGGCCGCGAACTTCTGGCCGACCGCGCTGCGCTTGGCCCGCCGGATGGGCCCGCAGCGCCAGCTGATCGCTGCGGTCATCAGCCTGTCGCTGGGCGGTATCGCGCTCGGTGTGGCCGGGCCGCGAATTCTCGGTCATGCCACCGATCTGGTGTTCAACGGCATCATCGGCCGCGGCCTGCCGGCGGGAATCACCAAGCAGCAAGCCATCGAGGACGCCCGCGCCGCCGGCCGGGACACCTACGCCGAGATGCTGTCGCGCATGGACGTGATTCCGGGCGCCGGCGTCGACTTCGCCGCGGTGGCGCGCACTCTGGCGCTGGCGATGGGCCTGTATCTGATTGCGGCGCTGATGGTCTGGACGCAGGCGCGGTTACTGAACGTGATCCTGCAACGCACCATGCGGGGGCTGCGCCGCGACGTCGAGGACAAGCTGCACCGGCTGCCGCTGCGCTATTTCGACACCCAGCGGCGCGGCGAACTCTTGAGCCGGGTCACCAACGATGTCGACAACACCGCGACCTCGGTGTCCATGACGGTCAGTCAGCTGTTCTCCTCGGTGCTGACCGTGCTGGTGGTGCTGGCCATGATGCTGTCCATCTCGCCGCTGCTGGCCGTGATCACCGTGGCCGGAGTGCCGGTGACGCTGCTGGCGGTACGGTCGATCACCCGGCGCTCGCAACAACTGTTCGCCGCGCAGTGGGCGGCGACGGGGCAGCTGGGCGCCCATCTGGAGGAGACCTACAGCGGTTTCACCCTGGTGCGGACCTTCGGGCACCGCGACATGGCGCAGCAGCGGTTCGATGACTGCAACGACGAGTTGTACCGGGCCGGCTTCGGCGCCCAGTTCTTCTCCGGGCTGATCTCGCCGGCGACCGGCCTGATCGCCAACCTGGGCTATGTCGCGGTCGCGGTGGTCGGCGGATTCCAGGTGGCCACCGGACAGATCACGCTGGGCAGCATTCAGGCGTTCATCGCCTACGTCCGCCAGTTCAACCAACCACTGGGGAACCTGGCGTCGATGTTCAACGCCCTGCAGTCCGGTGCCGCCAGCGCCGAGCGGGTGTTCGCCTTCCTCGACGAACCCGAAGAACCCCCGGCCCCGTCGACGCCGCTGTGGGACAACGATGTCGACCCGCGCGGCCGGGTGGAGTTCCGCGACGTCAGCTTCGGCTACCGGCCCGGCGCACCGGTGATCGAGGACCTGTCGCTGAGCGTGGCACCGGGCGCCGTGGTGGCGCTCGTCGGCCCGACCGGCGCCGGCAAGACCACCCTGGTCAACCTGCTGATGCGGTTCTACGACGTGGACCGCGGACAGATCCTGATCGACGGCGTGGACATCACCAGCGTGGACCGCGGCGCACTGCGTTCGTCGATCGGCATGGTGCTGCAGGACACCTGGCTGTTCACCGGGACGATCGCCGAGAACATCGGCTACGGCCGACCCGGTGCCACCGAGGACGAGATCATCGAGGCGGCCCGCGCCGCGCATGTCGACCCCTTCGTGCGGACCTTGCCGGAGGGGTATGGCACCCGGGTCAACGACGACGGCGGGGCCATCAGCGCCGGCGAGAAGCAGCTGATCACCATCGCCCGGGCGTTTCTGGCCCAGCCGCAGCTGCTCATCCTCGACGAGGCCACCAGTTCGGTGGACACCCGCACCGAACTGCTGATCCAGCGGGCGATGCGGGAGTTGCGCCGGGGCCGCACCAGTTTCATTATCGCCCACCGACTTTCGACGATCCGCGACGCCGACCTGATCCTGGTGATGCAGGCCGGCCGGATCGTCGAGCAGGGCACCCACACCGAACTGCTGGCCCGCCGCGGGGCCTACTGGGCGATGGCCGAGGGCAGCTGAGTATCGGCCCGAATCGCCCCGAATTCACCCATTGCCCAGCGGTGGCCGTCGGCGTAGATTCGACTGCGAAGCAGGCTCGGATATGACCGTAATCCGAAGAGCTGGACAGAGGGTGGAAGCCAGCCGCGCTGGAAGTGTAGACGCTCCCCAGTCAGTCCGAGCCTGCCCTAATTTTCCGGTGGTGGCCCAATCCGGAACCACATGAATAGTTGCCCGGCTTTGAGCGACACGTCGCAACCGGCTCAGCCCCGCACCCGTAGTTGTCGCTCAAAGCCGGGCAATCTTCTCATCCCCCAGGCGGCGCCAGGCTCGGGGGATCGCCAATCAGAGCTTCAGGTGCAGCACATCGGCCAGCGGCCGCCGCGGCGTCGGCACCGGGGGCTTCTCCAGCACCGGCGCGCCACCGACGCGAACCAGCACCTGGGGCAGGTCGTCGCCGCCGACCAGTCCGGCCAGCAGCGCCCGGCCTGCGGGCACCTCGGTCAAATGCGTTACCGGACAAGTCGCCAAGCCCGCCATCGTGCATTCCAGCAGCACCGTCGAGAGCGCCTCACCGCAGGCCAGCGCATCGCCCGGCTCGTCGCTGGCGGTCGACAGCAGCACGATCTTCGAATGGTCGTCCCCGACCTCGATTCGTCGCTCTCGGTTGTGGGTGACCGGGAAGGTACGCCCGATGTCCACCCGGTCGCTTTCGGCGGCCGAGACCAGCGCGCTCTCCGGGATCCCATCGGAAACCTCGAACGGTGCTGTCCACCAGCCGAGTTCAGCGTGATACGACGAGTCGTACAGACGCAGCGCCTCGGCGAGCTGGGAAGCCTCGGCGAGTTTGGAGCGCAGCTCATCGGCGAGCACGCTCAGCCGCACGGGGCCGGTCACCGTGTCGTACAGCACCGTCTCAAAGGGCTCCCAGTTGCTCGGTGCCATGAACGGCAGTCGATCGGTGTGCCGCGTCAGGATCGCGCCAGCGCGATAGCGATCCAGATCCGTGACCCGTTCTGCGGCTGTGAATCCGATCGAGGCCAGGTACTCCGGCTGCGCGGCATCCGGAAACCGCTCGACCTCGGCGGTCCAGCCGGCCGCGGCCATCGCGACCCGCAGGTGATCCAGCACGGCGCCACAACTGATCAACGCCTCCCGCGCCGACTGGTCGCCGTGCACGGCACGGGTCGAATCCAGATACAGATCCAACCGGCCACCATCGGCCACCCATCGCCACGGCTGGCTGTTGTGCAACGACGGCGCCCGGCAGGCCAGCCGCACCGCTTCGGTGAGAACCTCGTAATCCACGGTCGTGTCCAACATCAGCCACCTCCAACGAGTCTGTCGCCTTCAGGCTCCCAGCTCACACCCAGGCGCAACAGGGGCCGTTAGTCACTGGCCGGTCGGCGTTGGACCCGGAGTCAGTCGTCGGCGCGGCACTGTCATATGAACCATTAGTTTGTTACAGTTCATCGAACTAAGGTGGTGAACGACAGGTGTCACGCGCGATACCGCGATCCGTCGCGGCAGTAATCGAGCAACTCGAACTCGACGGCGATCTGCTGGTGACCACCGGCCGCCTGGCCGCCACCATGCGCCAGGTCGGAATTGAAGCGAACGAGACGGCCGCGCGACGCGTTGCCTACGAACTTCAACGCGAAGGCTGGCTCGGGCCACTGCGAACCCGACACGTCTGGGAGTTCCTCCCGGGAGCTCGCGGCGGCGCCTACGGCTCCGGTGACCGGTTCATTGAGTTTCGCGCACAGCTTGCCGTGAACCCATCCTGGCCCGGCGTACTGGCGATGGACTCTGCGGCATCAGTACTCGGACTGGCGCAGCGAGTAGCAGAGCAGGAGGTGGTCGCCCTGCCTGCCAACACTTCATTTCCGAAGGCACTCACGGGCGAATGGCGCTACGTCCAGATCGAGCTGTCCCAGCCAGGATTGACCACCATCAACGGATTGCCCTCCTGGAACATCGAGGGCCTACTCGTCGGAATTGCAGCGCGCCCCTCGGCCTACAAGGATGTCGCCGGTCTCGGGCAATGGCTGGCAGAGTCCGTCTTGGACGTCGACAAAGACACCGTCATCAGTCTGCTGAAACCGATGCACCGCACAACGGCGCAACGCGTTGCCTATCTCCTAGGCGCGGCCGGCAACGACGACTTGCGTGCAGCGGTCCTGGCAACCTATCCGGCGAACGGGACAGCCTGGCTCGGCCCTCGCATCGCCGGTCAGGGCGTCTTCGATACCAAGGCACAAGTCAATGACACCCTCCTGCATCGGTATCTCAACGTAGGCACCGGCTCATGACCCGCATCACCGAAGGGCACCTCGCGCGCCATTATCAAGGAGTCAAAGGCGGACGCGATGCTGCCCTACTTGATATCGCCCAGGACCACGCATTGCGCCTGATCCACGATGCTCGGCTATTCGACAGCGGCCTGGTGTTCAAAGGCGGCACTGCACTGCGGAAGTTCAGGGCGGGCAATGCTGGCCGCTTCTCGACTGACCTCGACTTCGCCGCGCCCGACGAGGACCTGGCTCTTGCAACACTGAGGGCTCTCGACGGCGTCGAAATCGACGGATTCGCCTTCTCAATCAAGAATCCCGGCGATGACGGCCGACGTGGCGACCTGAAGGTAGAAACACCGTTTGGCAGCCCGCAGCTTGGCGCCAAGGTGGAGTTAGCGCGTCATGCACTGTGTTTGGCACCAGAGACGCTTGATCCCATACGACTGCCGATCCACGACCGATACGACTTCACCCTGCCTCCGACCCCCGTTGTACGGGCCGAAGAGGCCGTCTCCGAGAAGCTCGCCCGATACCGTCGCGTTGCCCTGGCGCGCGATCTCTATGACCTGCAATGGTTTGCCACCTCGGGCGTGCTCGACGAAGCACTCACCCGCCGACTTTGGGTGCTCAAGGCCTACCGCGACGTCGTCGTCGACGGACGGGGAATCAAACCCGTCGATCCCGACGAGGTACTCAGACCACGCGACCCCAGCGAATTCCAGCGGGAGGACATCGGCTACCTGACCAAACCGGTGCGTCCTAAGGACTGGATCACGATTGTGCGTCAACGCTACGGGTTCATCGCCCACCTGGACACAGCAGAACAGCGCTGGGCCCTGTGTAACGAGCGGGACCGCTATCAGGTCCAAACAGCGCTTGCCTCGCTGGGCGCTGCGCACCGTAACCCATAGCCAACACGGGCCCGGATAAGAACGGACGACCGTCCTCACGCAGACTCGGCGCGGCGCCGCACCCGGAACAGATTCACCTCGCTCTTGATGCCCTTGAGGTGACGTCCGCCGGCGAACGACCATTGGAAAGCTTCGGATTCGGTCAACGCCATTCGCACCGGCTCAGCGGCCAGCACCGTGCCCGGCCGGGCCACCCCGGTTATCCGGCTCGCGGTGTTCACCGGGCTGCCGAACCAGTCCCCGACCCGGCCCACCGCCTCCCCGGAGGCGATGCCGGCACGAAGCCGAGGCAGGGCCTCGTCGGCCTGGGCCGCGTCAACCAGCCTCAGCACCGCATCGACCAGCGGCGCCGGCTTCGGGCAGACGAACATCACCGCGTCGCCGATGGTCTTGATGAATCGCACCGGCGGAACCGCGATCTCGCGCCCCAGCACGGTCAGCCGTTCGGCGAGCTGAACCAGCTCCTCGGGCGGCACCATCTCCCCGAGGCGGGTGAAGCCGACCAGGTCGGCGAAGGCGACCGTGATCTGCCGCGCGCCCGGCAGCGGTGCGCCCGCCATGCGCTCACTGGCGGTGACGGCGTCGGTGTCGAGCTGATGGCGCAACTGCATCAACAGCATGTCCTGGACGAACGGACCCAACATCGGTGCCAGCCCAGCCACCAAATCCCGAGACCGCTGGGCGATCTGCAGCTCGGTGACGCCCGGCTCGCCGATGGCCGACAACACCGTGAAGCGCATGAATTCAGCGGTGTGCGCCAGCCCGTCGGCCAGCACGCGAGCGGCCTGCAGGGCCTGCTCGGCATCGATGCCGGCGTCGATGAAACGGCGCGCATGCATGGCGATGCTGGCGTCGGCGCGCATCTGCGCCGGAGCATCCGGGTCGTCCATCCAGGGCAGCCCGACCGCCCGCAGCAGGCGCTGCAACTGGTCGAGGTCGACCCCGGTCGATTCACTGATCTCGCGCGCCGAGACGTAGGTGCCGTCGTCGCCGACCAGCCGTCGCGACGCCAGCAGCATCGGCGAGACGTTCCCGCGGATCTCCTCGGCGGTGATGCCCTGTCCCAGCAGCCATTCGATCAGTTCGGCGCGTTCGGTACGCGCGGTGCCGTCCAGCCCGTCCAACAGGTCTTCGATCTCGGGGTCTGCCACGCCGCAAACGTATCTCGCGGCAGACTGTCGGTGTGGCTGAAGTCTTCGATGCGCTGACCCCCGCTCAACTCCGTGCCCGCAACACCGTCAAGTGGAACCGCTTCGGCCCCGACGTACTGCCGCTGTGGATCGCCGAGATGGACTTCCCCACCGCGCCCGCGGTGCTCGACGGGATTCGCGCGTGCGTGGCCAACGAGGAGTTCGGTTATCCGGCGTTGGGCTCCGATGCGTTGCCCACCGCACTCGCGCAGTGGTGCCGGCACCGCTACGGCTGGCCCGTTCAGCCCGAATGGGTACGGGTGGTGCCCGACGTCCTCAAGGGCATGGAGGTGGTGATCGAGTTCCTCACCCGCCCGGAGAGTCCGGTGGCGCTACCGGTGCCGGCCTACATGCCGTTCTTCGACCTGCTCACCGTGACCGGCCGGCAGCGCGTGGAAATCCCTATGACACAGCAGGATTCGGGACGCTACCTGATGGACCTGGATGCCCTGGACGCCGCGTTCGCCGCTGGGGCGGGGTCGCTGATCCTGTGCAACCCCAACAACCCGCTGGGCACCGCCTTCACCGCCCAGGAACTCGGCGCGATCGTCGACATCGCCGCGCGGCACGGCGCCCGGGTGATCGCCGACGAGATCCACGCCCCGCTGGTCTACGACCGGCCCCACGTCGCGGCGGCCGCGGTGTCGCCCGCCGCCGCCGACACCGTCATCACCCTGATGTCGGCTTCCAAAGGCTGGAACCTGCCCGGGCTGATGTGCGCCCAGGTGATCCTGTCCAATCCGCGCGACGCCGCGAACTGGGATCGCATCAACATGCTGCACACCATGGGCGCCGCCACCGTCGGCGTCAGCGCCAACCTCGCCGCCTACACCCACGGCGGCCAGTGGCTGGACGCCCTGCTGCCCTACCTGCGGGCCAACCGCGACCACCTGAGCCGCGCCCTGCCCGAGGCAGTGCCTGGCCTGCGGGTCAGCCACCCGGAGGCCACCTACCTGGCCTGGCTCGATTTCCGGGCGCTGGGACTGGCGGCCGAACCGGCCGAGATCCTGCTGGCCGACGCGCGGGTGGCACTGAGCCCGGGCATCCCGTTCGGCGGCGGCCCGGGATTCGCGCGGCTGAACTTCGCCACCACCCGGGCGATACTGGACCGGGCGATCGAAGCGATGGCCGGTGCGCTGACGGGCTAGGCCCCGTACCGGGCCGCGTATTCACCCGGCGTGCAACCGAGCATCGTGCGGAAGTCTTTGATGAAGTGCGCCTGGTCGTACCAGCCCAACCGCACCGCCAAGTCGGCAAAATCGCGGGCCGGATGCGTCTCGATGTCCAGCGCGGCCTGCTGCAGCCGGTAGCGGCAGAGCACCCACTTGACCGGGACCCCCACGTAGTGGCGAAAGATCCGCTGCGTGGTGCGGGTGCTCCATGGCGAGACGGCCATCACGTGCGCTACGCAGCGCAGGCTCTCGTCGTCACGAATCCGGTCCACCAGGGTGCGCAACGCCCGGTAGGTGGCGTCGGGCTCGGGCGCGCCGGCGGCGATCACCGCCTCAAGCGCGGTCGACGCGGCAGTCACGTCGTCGTCCAGGTCATCGAGAAGTAAGGGTTCGCCCGACAATTCGGTGCGCGCCGGAACCACCTTGCCGGTGAGCGCCGCGGCGTCGCGACCGAACCGCGCGGTATAGCCGCCGGGCCGAAACCGTGCGCCGACTACCGCGCCCCGGCCGCTGATTTGCGTGCGAAACACCCGCGCGACGACCCCATGCACCAGGGTCGCCGGCAGCTGATGGCCGTGCCGCACCTCGTCGGAGCCCCACTCATGGGTCAGGTGCACCGCGGGGAAAGTGATGACCGTGCTGTGGTGCGGATCACGGCCGCGCAGATCCCAACAGACCGACCAGAAATGCTCGACAAACTCCGCTGCCTCCGGTGACGGAGCCCAGCGGGTCAGATCGAACACCGACGCCGACCCCGCGCGGCCGACCACGCCGCGCTGCGGAGCGCCTGGCGCGTTTTTCCAAGCCGTCACCGGACGACCCTACGAAACTTTTCTCCCATGAGTATCGATCCGATTCCGCCCGGCTACACCAGCCTGACCCCCTTCCTGTGCGTCAACGGCGCCGCCGGCGCGATCGACTTCTACACCTCGGTGTTCGGCGCCGAGTTAGTCGAGCGCATGGATGGAGCGGACGGCATCGTCGCGCACGCCGAACTCGACTTCGGCAACGGCAGGCTGCAGCTGTCCGACCCACAGCCCGCTTACCAGCTAGCCGCGCCGCAGGACGGCCCGGCCACCCATTCGATCGCGCTGTACTGCCCAGACGTCGACGATGTCGTCGAGCGGGCAGAGCGGGCCGGCGCCGTCATCCGGGAACCCGCGCAGACGTTCGTCACCGGCGACCGCTTCGCGTCGATCCTCGACCCGTTCGGCCAACGCTGGACCGTGATGACTCGCGTCGAAGACGTCTCGATCGCGGAGCGGAACCGGCGGATGGCGGCATGGGCGGCGGACAACGTGAACTGACGCCACTACGGTGGCGGGATGTCCTGCGTGTTCTGTGCCGTAGTCGCCGGTGACGCACCGGCGGTGCGGGTTTTCGAAGACGACGACTACCTGGCGTTTCTCGACATCCGGCCGTTCACCCGCGGCCACACCCTGGTGATCCCCAAACAGCACTTCGTGGACCTGACCGACACCCCGGCGGCCACCCTGGCCGGCATGCTCACCGTCGGGCAGCGCATCGCCCAGGCCGCCCGCACCTCCGGGCTGCACGCCGACGGCAACAACCTGGTGATCAACGACGGCCGGGCAGCCTTTCAGAGCGTGTTCCACATCCATCTGCACGTGGTCCCGCGCCGTGACGGCGACCGGCTGTCCTTCGCCAAAGGTCTGCTGGTGCGCCGCGATCGCGACCGCGAGGGCACCGGGACGATCCTGCGGGCAGCGCTGGCAAGCAGCGACAGTTAGCGGGCAGACTTGAGGGCATGGACAATCGATCCCCGATCGAAAAGGTGGGCGTGCGAGCGCTCAGCCTGCACAACCTGATCTACCAACAGACCCACGGATGGATCGGCCACAAGGTCCCGGGCCTGCCTCCCAGCCTGTTGTTGCGCACCGTCGGCGCCAAGACCGGCCGGGCGCGCACCTCGACGCTGAGCTACGCCCGCGACGGCGACACGTATCTGATCGTCGCGTCGATGGCCGGCGCGCCCCGCTCCCCCGGCTGGTACCACAACCTCAAGGCCAATCCGGAGGTGCAGATCAACGTCGGCCCGAAGCGGCTGCGGGCCACCGCGCGACCGGTGCTGCCCGACGACCCGGACTACGCCCGGTTGTGGCGCCTGGTCAACGCCAACAACGCCGATCGCTACGAGGCCTATCAGCGCCGGACATCCCGGCCGATCCCGGTTGTGGCATTGACCCCGTTGCCGTCTGCCTGAGACCCCTTCAGTCAGCCCTCCTCTACCTTTTGCTCAGGTAGCACTCAGCTAGTACCGTGGGGCGATGAGTCGTCGGGGCGGGCCGGGTAAGTCGAAGTCAGGGCGCCGGCGTCTGGCAGGAGCCGGCGCGGCGGTCGGGTCGTTCCTCGCCGTCGGACTGACGCCCGCGACTCCCTCGGCACACGCCGACGGGATGGACTTCGACTGGCTGATCGACATGTTCACGCCGGTCGCCGGGATGGCCGCGGAGACCACCCCCTCCGACTCCACGGCATGGTTTGACCAGCTCTTCTACGACCCGTTCCACACGTCCATAGAGAACTGGATCAACAGTGACTTCGGAACGATGGTCGACGGCTGGATCAACACCGCGGCCGGGCAGATCCTGATCGGTGACGGTGCTGACGGCACTGAGCTCAACCCCAACGGCGGGGCCGGCGGCCTGTGGTTCGGCGACGGCGGTGCCGGATACGACCAGAGCGCCGCCGGAGTGGCCGGCGGCAATGGCGGGGCGGCCGGCATGTTCGGCGACGGCGGGGCCGGCGGCGACGGCGGAGCCGGCGCGGCAGGCGGCATCGGCGGGGCCGGCGGGTCATTCATGGGCAACGGCGGCGCCGGCGGTGCCGGGGGCGGGGGCCCCCCCCGCCCTGGCCGGGGGGGGGCCGGGGCGCGGGGGGGGGGCGGTGCCCGGGTGGTCTCGCTGCGCGGCGCCGGCGGTAACGGCGGAGCGGGACTTGTCGGTGCGACTGGCGCCGTGGGCGCAACCGGTGGCACGGGCGGCGTCGGAGGCGCAGGCGGGACGAGCCTGTCAGCCCTGTTCGGTGACGGCGGCCGGGGCGGCAACGGCGGGGCCGGCGGCAACGGCGGCAATGGCGGGGCCGGCACCGATGGCTACACCGGAGATTTCACCATCAACGGCGGCACCGGAGGCAATGGCAGCGACGGCGGTTACGGCGGAATCGGCGGCCAGGGCGGCAGCGGTGGTGCCGGTGGCGCCTCAGCACACGGCACCGCCGGCGCGAACGGCGATGGGGGGGCCGGGCGGCGGGGCGGCGCGGCCGCTGGGGGGGGCACCGGCGGGACCGGTGCGGCAGGAACGGCCACCCACCTGGATGGCGGAGCCGGCGGCAACGGCGGCAACGCCGGTGCCGCAGGAAATGGCGGGGCCGGCGGGGCGGCCGGGACTGGCGGCCTGGCAGGCAGCGGCACCGCGGGTCTGGCCGGCGCAACCGGACTAGCCGGGCGCAGCGGCGGCAACGGCGGCGACGGCGGGGCCGGCTTCGCCACCGCCAGTGGGGGTGCCCGCTCAGGTGGCACCGGCGGTAGCGGCGGTAAGGGCGGCCTGTACGGGGACGGTGGGAACGGCGGAGCAGGCGGAAGCGGCGGCCAAGGCAACAGCGCGCCGGGGATCGATACGGCCGGCGGAACCGGCGGTTCCGGCGGCGCCGGCGGCGCCGGTGGGGCAGGCGGGACACTCGGCGGCGACGGTGGCAACGGTGGCAGCGGCGGCCCCGGCGGGGCGGGAGGGATCGGCGGCAGCGGGTCCAACGGCGCCGACGGCAGTACGCCCGGCGCCAACGGCACCGACGGCGGTAACGGTGGTGAAGGTGGCCGTGGCGGGGCCGGCGGCAACGGTGGTGCCGGCGGCGCCTCAGCACACGGCACCGCCGGCCTCAACGGCAATGGTGGGGCAGGCGGGCAGGGCGGCGCGGCCGGTGTAGGCGGTAGCGGCGGAGACGGAGCGGCGGGCACGGCCACCCACCTCGACGGTGGAGCCGGCGGCAACGGCGGCAACGCCGGGGCCGCAGGCAGCGGCGGCGCTGGCGGAGCGGCCGGGACCGGCGGCCTGACCGGAAGCGGCACCGCGGGTCTGGCCGGAACAGCCGGACTGTCCGGACGCAGCGGCGGCGACGGTGGCGACGGCGGCGCCGGTTTTGCTGCCGCCAGCGGACTCTCCGGCTCAGGCGGAGCTGGCGGAGCCGGCGGTAGCGGCGGCGTATACGGCAACGGCGGTAATGGCGGCGGCGGCGGCGCCGGCGGAACCGGTGGCAACGGCAGCAATGCGTCGGGGGCGGGCGCCTCCCGGGGTACCGGGTGTACCCGTG
>CAXYUC010000054.1:0-25357 GCA_964292075.1 uncultured Mycolicibacter sp. | reverse complement strand
ATTGCCGAGTCCGGCGACGGCGAACCGGGCCTGCGCCGAGTGACCGGCCCGTCCGGGGACGCCGGCCTACCTATCTCGATTGTGCGCCCCACCACCAAGTACGAGGCGAAGGGCCGCAATGCGGGCAGCGTGATCACCGAGTTCGCCTGGGAGCGGGCCTGATGACCATCCCCGACCTGAAGGCTGGAGGGGACGCCGGGCCGACCGGGACCGAACCGACCGTCGAGGGACCACCGACGCAACGGGTGTTGCTGGTGTGGGACGCCCCGAATCTGGACATGGGTCTGGGCGCGATCCTGGGCCGTCGTCCGACCGGCGTGGAGCGGCCCCGCTTCGACGCACTGGGTCGCTGGCTGCTCAACCGCACCGCGGAGGTGGCGGCGGCACACCCTCAGGTCAGGGTGGAGCCCGAGGCGACGGTGTTCACCAACATCGCGCCGGGCAGCGCCGACGTCGTCCGGCCCTGGGTCGAAGCGTTGCGTAACGTGGGTTTTGCAGTCTTCGCCAAGCCGAAGATCGATGAGGACAGTGATGTCGACTCCGACATGCTCGAACACATCGCGCTGCGGAAAGAACAGGGACTGGTGGCGGTGGCGGTCGCCTCCGCCGACGGTCAGGCCTTCCGGGAACCGCTGGAAGAACTCTGCAGTCTCGGTATCGCCGCCTCGGTGCTCGGATTTCGCGAACATGCGAGCTGGGCGCTAGCCTCGGATACCTTGGAGTTTGTTGACCTGGAGGACATCCCTGGTGTGTTCCGGGAGAGGCTGCCGCGGATCAGCCTGGATTCGCTGCCGGAACAGGGGGCGTGGCTCCAGCCGTTCCGGCCGCTGAGCTCCCTACTGAACTCGCGAGAGTGACAACTGGAGAGCCCGAAATAAGGGGCGCGCGGGTCCGAAAGATTTCTCCACAGACCTTAGTAAGGAGCGTATAGGTGTTCGCCTGGTGGGGTCGAACTGTATATCGCTACCGATTCATCGTAATCGGCGTGATGGTGGCGCTCTGCCTGGGTGGCGGTGTCTACGGAATGAGCCTGGGCGACCACGTCACCCAGAGCGGTTTTTACGACGATGGCAGCCAGTCAGTGCAGGCGTCGATCGTGGGCGACGAGGTCTACGGCCGGGACCGCACCAGCCATGTGGTGGCGGTCTTCACCGCACCCAAGGGCGAGACGGTCGACGACCCGGAATGGTTCGATGCGGTCAAGAACGGGCTGAACAAGGTCAAGAATGACCATCCCGATCAGATTCTGAGCTGGGTCGGCTACTTCACTAATCCCGAAGCGCTGTCCAACATGGCCGACGCGAGCAAGAAACACGCGTTCGCGTCGATCCAGCTCAAGGGCGACGACGACGACACCATCCTGAAGAATTACCAGGCCGTCGAGCCGGACCTGCAGAAGCTCGACGGCGGCAAAGTCGAACTCGGCGGCCTGCAACCGATCGCCAGCGCGCTGACCGGAACCATCGCCAGTGACCAGCAACGCATGGAGGTGCTGGCGCTTCCGCTGGTGGCGGTGGTGTTGTTCTTCGTGTTCGGCGGGGTGATCGCCGCGAGTCTGCCGGTGATCGTCGGTGGCTTGAGTATCGCCGGGTCGACGGGCATCCTGCAGCTCACCACGCACTTCGGTCCGGTGCATTTCTTTGCCCAGCCGGTGGTCTCACTGATCGGTCTGGGTATCGCGATCGACTACGGCCTGTTCGTGGTGAGCCGGTTCCGCGAGGAGATCGCCGAGGGCTACGACACCGAAGCCGCGGTCCGGCGCTCGGTGATGACGGCGGGGCGCACCGTGGTGTTCTCGGCGGTGCTGATCATCGCCTCGTGCGCCAGCCTGCTGGTGCTGCCGCAGGGCTTCGTGCATTCGTTGACCTACGCATTCTTCGCCGCGGTGGGGCTGGCCGCGCTGCTGTCGATCACCCTGCTGCCGGCCATCCTGGGCGTGCTGGGCTCCAACGTCGACGCGCTCGGGGTCCGTACTCTCTATCGGATCCCGTTCCTGCGGGACTGGGAGTTCTCCAACCGGATCATCGGCTGGTTCGCCGAGAAGACCCAGAAGACTAAGACCCGCGAAGAGGTCGAGGCCGGGTTCTGGGGCAAGCTGGTCAACTACGTGATGCAGCGACCGTTGGCGTTCGCGATCCCGATCGTGGTCGCGATGATCCTGCTGATCATCCCGCTGGGGAAACTGTCGTTCGGTGGGATGAGCGAGAAGTACCTGCCGCCGGACAACACCGCGCGGGTGGCCCAGGAGCATTTCGACGAGATCTTCCCCGGCTTCCGCACCGAGAAGCTGACCCTGGTGATCCAGAGCGAGGCCGACAAGCCGGTCACCGACCAGCAGGTCGCCGAGGTCCGCAACCGGGCGATGTCGATCAGCGGGTTCGTCGTCCCCGACGACGATCCGGCCGAGATGTGGAAGGAACGCCCGTACCTGCCTGGGGCCTCTAAGGATCCCTCGGTACGGGTGATCGAGAACGGCTTGATCAACCGCAACGATGCCGCGCAGAAGATCAAAGCGCTGCGCGCCATCAGCCCACCCAAGGGCCTCACCATGCTGGTCGGCGGCACCCCGGCACTGGAGCAGGACAGCATCCACGCAATGGTCGACAAGGGGCCGCTGATGCTGGTGATCCTGCTGATCACCACCACCTTGTTGATGTTCCTGGCGTTCGGGTCGCTGGTGCTGCCGTTGAAGGCCGCGGTGATGAGCGCGCTGACCATCGGGTCGACGATGGGCATCTTGACCTGGATGTTCGTCGACGGGCACGGGGCCGGACTGCTGAACTTCACGCCGACGCCACTGATGGTGGTGGTGATCGCGTTGGTGGTCGCCGTGGGCTGGGGCCTGGCCACCGACTACGAGGTCTTCCTGGTCTCCCGGATGGTGGAGGCCCGGGAATCCGGGATGTCGACCACCGAGGCGATCCGGATCGGCACGGCCACCACCGGGCGCCTGATCACCGCCGCCGCTCTGATCCTCGCGGTGGTTGCCGCGTCGTTCGTGTTCTCCGACCTGGTGATGATGAAGTACCTGGCGTTCGGCCTGATGGCGGCACTGTTGCTGGATGCCACCGTGATCCGGATGTTCCTGGTGCCGGCGGTGATGAAACTGCTCGGCGACGACTGCTGGTGGGCGCCACGTTGGATGAAGCGCCTGCAGAACCGGATCGGGCTCGGCGAGATCCGGCTGCCCCCCGAGCGGCCCCGGGTGACCCCCCCCCCCGCGACGCCACCCGCCCCCCCCCCGGCGGCTGCGCCCGCCCCACGCCCGACGCACGATCCCACCCCCCCGGCCCCGGGCCGGGCTACCCCGGCACGGTCGCGTCCCGCAGAACAGCTTCCGACCCGGCCGGTGAGCGGCAATCCGTCCAACGCCCGGACCAACCGGATCAACACCGCACCGGCCGAGCCTCCCACGACCCGCTTCTCGGCAGCCGACCCGGCGACCGAGCGGGTGACGTCCCCCGGCAAAGAATCCGCGGCTCTGGGCGAGGAACGCGAAATCGAGTCATGGCTGGGCGAACTGCGTGGCGGCCGTGACGCGGCGCAGGCCCGACGCGGCCGGCCGGGTGAAACCGAACCGGAGGCCTCTGACGAGCGGACCCGGTCGCTGCCCAAACCCACCGCGGAGGCGGGCAACACCGAGAACGCCCCCACGACGGCCATCCCGGCTCAGGGCTCCCCAACCGACCCCGAGACCCCGGCCACCGAGAAGTTCACCGCGGTCGGCGACCAGGCCGGCGGCGACGCGGGGGACAACCCGCAGAGCCCCCAGCGGCGCGGTGCCGCCGGCGGTCTCAGCGCTGCTGAACTGCTGCGTCGGGAGGGTCGGTACTGACGTCGTCGGCTGACGGCTCCGGCGTATCGGCAGCCAGGGCATCCGCGGCGTCCGGTGTGCCCGAATCCGAGGCTCCGATCAGTACCCGCACCGCCCGGTCGACGAATGCGATCGTCGGGACGGCGAGCAGGGCGCCGACGATGCCGGCCAGGATTCCGCCGGTGGAGATGCCCAACACCACCGCCAGCGGGTGGATCGAGACGGCGCGCCCCATGACCAGCGGCTGCAGCACATGGGCTTCCAACTGGTTGACCGCGATGATCAGCCCCAGGGTGACCAGGCCGTAGATCCACCCCTTGGCGATCAGGGCTACTAATACGGCCAGCAATCCGGTGAGCACCGCACCGATCAGCGGGATGAAGGCGCCCAGGAACACCAACGAGGCCAGCGGCAAAGCCAACGGCACCGCCATGACGGCCAAGCCGATGCCGATTCCGAGGGCGTCGACCAGCGCCACCAGGAACGTGGCCCGCACATAGCCGATCAGTGATTCGAATCCCGCGACGCCGGCTGCGTGCACGGTGGCGCACACCTGGCTCGGGAAGAACTTCACCATGAACCGCCAGATCTCACGGCCGCCGTAGAGGAAGAAGATCAGCGTGAACAGCACGACGAAGGCGCCGGTGATGATCTTGGTGACGGTCTCTGCCGTGGACAGGGCGCCGCTGGTCAGCTTTGCCTGATTGTTGCGTAAGCCGTTGACCACGGTGTCGCCGGCACTGTCGATCTGTTCACTGCTCAGATGTAGCGGCCCCTCGACCAGCCAGTGCTGGGTCGAGTTGATCACCTGGGTGACCTGCTCGACCAGTTCGGGCACCCCGTCGATGAACTGGTCGACCACGAAGCTCAGCAGCGCCGCGAGCACCGCCAGGCCGCCGAGCAGCAGCAGGAACACCGCAAGCCCCCGCTGCACCCCGTGCCGGGACAACCAGTCCACGCCGGGCAGCAGCAGGGCCGACATCATCATCGCGATCGCCACCGGGACGACGATCACTTCGAGGCGCCGCATGATCAGCAGCACCAGCAGTGCCGCAGCGAACAGCACCAGCAAGCGCCAGGCCCACGCCGCTGCTTTGCGCACCGTTGGATGTACGGATTCGTCTGCGCTGGCTGACATTCCGGTAGCGTAACGATGCCGCAGCGGGTGCACATCAGGTAGCCGAATATCGATGTGGCGCGGCTAACCTTTTAATTCGTGCCCCACGCCCCCGTTTCTCACGACTGCGTCGTTCCCGACGTCGTCGTTCGGGGCGTCGTCGTTCGGGGCGCCGTCGGGCGACAGACCTCGGCTCCACAGCGCCCCGGTGGCAAATACCGGTGGGTGCGCCCGGTTCTGGTGGGCCTGGTCATGGTGGTGCTCACGGTCGAAATCGTGCTGGTGTGGGACCAGGTTTCCGCCGCGTGGTGCAGTCTTTGCCGTGCCGACGCCCGCTGGCTGATCGGGGCGTTGGTGGCCGCGGCCGCATCGATGCACAGCTTCGCGCAGATCCAGCGGACGCTGCTGGGCTCGGCCGGTGTGCACGTGTCGCAGAGGCAGTCCGAGGCCGCCTTCTACGCGGCCAATTCGCTCAGTACCACCCTGCCCGGTGGCCCGGTGCTGTCGGCGACCTTCCTGTACCGGCAGCAACGCCGTTGGGGTGCGACCCCGGTGGTGGCGTCGTGGCAGCTGGTGATGTCGGGGGTACTGCAGGCGGTCGGGCTGGCCGTACTGGGCCTCGGCGGGGCCTTCCTCCTCGGTGCCCGCAGCAATCCCTTCTCGCTGTTGTTCACCCTCGGCGGCTTCATCGCGCTGCTGCTGCTGGCGCAGGCGGTCGCGTCGCGACCGGAGCTGATCGACGGCATCGGGGTTCGCGTGCTGTCCTGGTTCAACTCGGTACGCTCCCGGCCCGTGGACGCCGGGCTTGCGACCTGGCGCCGAATGTTGGGCCAACTGGAGTCGGTCAGCCTGGGCCGTCGCGATCTGTCGACGGCGTTCGGGTGGTCGCTGTTCAACTGGATCGCCGACGTCGCCTGCCTGGCGTGCGCCGCCTATGCCACCGGCGGGCGGGCGTCGGTTGCCGGTTTGACGGTGGCCTACGCCGCCGCCCGCGCGGCGGGAACGATTCCCCTGATCCCCGGTGGCCTGTTGGTGGTGGAGGCCGTCTTGGTGCCGGGCTTGGTGTCCAGCGGGCTGACCTTGCCGGACGCCATCTCTGCGGTACTGATCTATCGGATGATCAGCTGGGTGGTGATATCAGCCGCCGGCTGGGTGGTGTTCTTCTTCGTGTTCCGCAGCGACAACGCGGCCGACCACGACACCGACGAGTACGCGCCGGTCCTCAGCGAACCGCTATCGGTTGGGTCACCGCACCGGCCGGAGGTCCGCTCACCGGCAGACCGGTCACCGGCAGGCCGCCCACGGGCAGGCCGCCGGGCAGTCCGCCACCCGGTAGGCCGCCCTGAGCCTGCACGGCCTGCAGTAGCCCGAGCACCTGCGGCAGGCTGACCGCCAGCTTGCACTGGTCGCTGACCTCCTGGACCGGCGCGATGATCTTGGCCAGGTCGTCTTGGACCTTCGGGTTGGCCTCGAAGTGCGCCTTCAGGTTTGCCAGCGTCTGCGGGCCGGGCGGCTGCTGCAGCGCACCGGTCATCACCTGATTGGTGTCCGGGTGCGAGTCCAGGTAGTCGCCGGTCGAGGTGACGACCTTCCCCACGGTCCGGGCGATCTCGCTGGCCACGCAGGGGTCTTTGGCTGCGGTCGCCGAGGGTGCCGACGGGCTGGCCAGCAGCGTGGCCGTGACGGCCCCGCCCAGCAAGACAGGTACGGCGGCAAGGACGCCCTTGCCCGACAGACTGCGACGCACTGTGGCACGGGTGATGTTCACGAACTCTCCTCACGACTGGCGAGATTTCCGATCGGCCCCGGCGAGCCCGCCACATTGCGGATGACGCTTGACGATGCTCTGGTGTGCGTGCGATGCCCCCCGGCAGCAACGGCAGATCGAAAGACGGCCTTTCCCTATCCTGACAGTAACCACCTGATGCCGCCACCCGAGCACAGGTCAGCCTGGTCACAGTGTGGTTCCCGGACGGCATCGGAGCAGCTCAGAGGCGACAGAAACTGCCAGCGCACCAGGTTGCTGCGGTAGGCTCGCAGCACGCAACGCACCGGTGCGGGCGAGAGCGGAGAGAGACGAAATCCAGCAGTTCATGATGCGCTTCAGCAGCAACCTGCGCAGATTCCGCTGGGTGGTCTTCACAGGGTGGTTGCTTGCGGTGATCCCCTCGCTCTACCTGGCCGCCACTCAGTCCGGCCACCTCACCGGTGGGGGCTTCGAGGTCCAGGGATCGCAGTCGCTGCACGTGCAGTATCAGCTCGAGGATCATTTTCCCGAGCAGGGCGCCTCACCGCTGGCCTTGGTGGCCGCACCCCGCGCCGACGCCACCTATCGAGACATGCATGACGCCGTCGCGCTGCTCCAGCGGGCCGCCGGCGAGGTTCCCAGCGTGACGGTGTTGCCGGATACGACACAGCCGCCGCCGCGGCCCGACCGGCCTTACGTGGTGTCCCTGCGGGTGGACTTCAACAACACCGGCGCGGTCGACGTCGCCAAGAAGCTGCGCGCCAAGCTGGGCGTGGAAGGCGAACATCCCGGCCGGCTCGAAAACGGTTCGGTGAACCTCTACGTGATCGGGCAGGGCGCACTCGGCGCCGCCGCTGCGGCGAAGACCAAACAGGATATCGGCGCAGCCGAGCAGTGGAACCTGCCGATCGTGCTGATCGTGTTGCTGGCGGTGTTCGGCTCACTGGCGGCCGCCGCAATTCCGCTGGCGCTGGGGATCGGCACGGTGATCGTCACCATGGGGCTGGTCTACCTGCTGTCGATGTTCACCACGATGTCGGTGTTCGTCACGTCCACGGTGTCGATGTTCGGCATCGCGCTGGCGATCGACTACTCGCTCTTCATTCTGATGCGCTACCGCGAGGAACTGCGGGCCGGTCGCCAACCGCAGGAGGCCGTCGACGCGGCGATGGCGACGTCCGGGCTGGCCGTGGTGCTCTCGGGTCTCACCGTGGTGGCCTCCCTGACCGGGATCTATCTGATCAACACACCGGTGCTGGTATCGATGGCAACCGGAGCAATCCTGGCTGTCTCGGTGGCGGTGCTGGCATCGGTCAGCCTGACCCCGGTGGTGTTGGCCCTATTCGGCCGGGCCGTAGCCAAACGGTCGGCGCTGCTGCACTGGGCACGCGGCCCGCAGACCGTCCAGTCCCGGTTCTGGACCAGCTGGACGGCTTCGGTGATGCGGCGCCCTTGGGCCTCGGCCCTGGTGGCCGCGGGATTCCTGCTGGCGCTCGCGGCGCCGGCCCTATCGCTGTCGACGGGCAACAGCATGCTTCGCCAGTTCGACTCCTCCCACGAGATCCGGGGCGGGGTGGCCGCAGCAGCCCAAGCCCTGGGTCCGGGTGCGTTGGGGCCGGTCCGGGTGCTGGTGACCATCCCCGGCGCGGATGCGTCGGCGCCTGCCCACGCCGAGACCTTCGCGGCGATCCGTCAGGAGATGACGCGGGCCCCCAACATCGCTTCGGTGTCCCCGCCGGTCTTCGGCAACGACAACAGCAGCGGACTGCTGTCTGCGGTGCTGTCCGTCGATCCCGAAGACATGGCCGCACGGACAACCGTCGACTGGATGCGCGAACACCTGCCCGCGGCGGCCGGCTCGTCGGCGGTCCAGGTGGATGTCGGCGGACCGACCGCGTTGATCAAGGACTTCGACGACCGGGTCGCGGCGGCCGAACCGATGGTGCTAGTGTTCGTGGCGCTGATCGCCTTCCTGATGCTGTTGGTCTCGATCCAGTCGGTGTTCCTGGCGCTCAAGGGCGTCGTGATGACGGTGCTGTCGGTGGCGGCTGCCTACGGCAGCCTGGTGATGGTGTTCCAGTGGGGTTGGCTGGAACGGTTCGGCTTCGCCTCGACCGGTTCCATCGATACCTTCATCCCGCCGCTCGTGCTGGCGATGACGTTCGGCCTGTCGATGGACTACGAGATCTTCCTGCTGACCCGTATCCGCGAGCGCTTCCTGCAGACCGGGAACACCCACGACGCCGTCGCCTACGGGGTGAGTACCAGCGCGCGCACCATCACCAGCGCCGCCCTGATCATGATCGCGGTGTTCATCGGTTTCGCGTTTGCCGGCATGCCGCTGGTCGCCGAGCTGGGGGTGGCCTGCGCGGTGGCGATCGCGGTGGACGCCACTGTGGTGCGGCTGGTGCTTGTTCCCGCACTGATGGCGATGTTCGCCGAGTGGAACTGGTGGCTGCCTGGCTGGCTGGCCCGGATCCTGCCGTCGGTGGACTTCGAAAAGCCTTTGCCCACAGTGGATTTGGGTGATGTCGTGGTGATCCCCGATGACATCTCCGCCCTGATCACGCCCAGCGCCGATCTTCGCGTGGTGGTCAAGTCGGCGGCCCGACTCAAAGCGCTGGTTCCCGACGTGGTCTGCGTCGGCGACCCGTTGGCGCTGCGCGGCTGCGGCGTGGCCGAGGTCGCGACCAGCAAGATCGAAGCGGTGCCGGTCGCTTCCGGCCCATCAGGACCGGCGGCGGGCGGCAGCGTGGTGAGCCATGCACTGGCCCGGCTGGCCGGTGGCTGGCAGTCGCGTACCGGTACGGACCGGGCGCAGCCCCGCACCATCCGTCCGGTTCACCCGGTCACCGTGTGGCGGCGCCGGCTCGCCATCGCGCTGGACGCGCTGGAAACCGAGTCCTGGGCGGCCACCGAGATCGGGCTCGACGTCCCGGCGTTGACCCGGTGCCGCCCGATGGAAGCCGCCGCAGTGCAATTGCCCACCGGCGACCGGCTGCAGATACCCACCGGCGCCGAAACGCTGCGCCTGGCGGGTTACCTGGTGCTGGCACGCAACAGCCCCCGCGACTACGCCGGGCTAGCCGACCTCGCCGATGCGCTGGGCCCGAAAACCGTTGCTGGGGCACTCAGCGGAATTGATGCGTATTACTCTGGTCAACCAGCCGACGGACACTGGATGGCCACCCAGCTGGTCTGTCGACTCGCCGATCCGGAGCCCACCGCACGCGGCGACTACACCTCCGGCGACGATGCGCTTGGAGCGAGTACGGACTGGGAACACGTCCAAGGGCGCTGCCTGGCAGTTGCCGTGGCGATGCTGGAGGAGGCGAGGTGACGTTGGCCGCGGACCGACGCCGTGGGCCGCTGCCCCGGCAGCCGTCCAGCGACACCGACCGGCCGGTCGAGTTCTGGCCCACGTCGGCTATCCGCGCTGCGCTGCAGACCGGCGACATTGCCACCTGGCAGCTCATCGTGGTGGCACTCAAGCGCGATCCCTACGGCCGCACTGCGCGCCAGGTCGAAGAGGTACTGGAAGGCACCGAATCCTTCGGCATCGCCAAAGCCCTGTCGGAGGTCCTGACGCGTACCCGGGCGCACCTGGAGGCCAACGAGCGCGCCGAAGTCGCGCGTCACATGCGAGTACTGATCGAGCGGTCCAGATTGAGCCAGCAAGAGTTCGCCTCGCGGGTCGGGGTTCCCGCCGACACGCTCGGTGAATACCTCAACGGCACGGTCAGCCCACCGGCCTCGCTGATGATCCGAATGCGCCGATTGTCAGACCGCTTCGTCAAGCTGCACACCCGCGAAGCGCCCGACGTCGTCTGACGCCGGTCGCCCCGCCCGGTGCGTCAGCGAGCGTGGATCGGTGACATCTCCAGGACCAGCCACTGACCGCCGCGCTTAGTCAGCGTCACCCGCACCGGCACCACCGACTGCTTGACCTGCTGGTTGGCGATGGTCTGGACGCTACGCATCACGACCGCGACCCGCGCGGCCGACGGCCCGAGCGCCTCGACACCGGCACTGAGCGTCTGCGCCTCGACGGCGATGTTGCGGTTGGCCATGTCGGTGGCGGTCCGGCCGATGCTCTCCCGGAACGCGTTGACCCGGTCCGGGACCATGTACGACGCAGCCTTCTCGATCGATGCGTCCGGGTTGGCCGGCGAGACCGTCGCCGCAGATTCGGCCATGGCGACGGCGGTCTTGACCGCCTCACCCGAGTCGGCCTCCAGGTCGCGGTCGGGAACGGTCCAGCGCATATATCCGAGAACTGCCGCGGCCACCAGCGCCGCGGCGGCCAGGCCGACGACCCCGAAGCGCAGGCCGGGCCGCTCGTTGTCGGTGCCGACCGTGACCTTGTCGCGGCGCAGCAGCACGAAGTTGACCACCATGCCCTCGACGATCAGCAGCACCAGCACCGAGCAGAGCGAGACGTACCAGAGCGGCCAGTCCAGTGTCAGCCCGACCAGCACCAGGCCGGCGACCGCGGCCAGCGGCGCGACGATGTCGACGGCCAACACCCGCCACAGCGACTGCGATTTCAGCAGTTCCAGCTTGCTCATCGAATGGACCTCAATCGGGAAATCATCATATTGCCGGCGACGTCGGTGACGTCCAGGTGCAGAGCCCAGTGCACGGTCTGCGGCCTGCCTCCGACGTTCTCGGCGATCGAGGTGGCGATCACCATCACCGGGTCGGTACGGCCGGGGTTCGACGGCTTGTCGCTGCCGGTCGCCGCCGGCTCGTCAAGATCGTGTTGCTCCAGCTCGATGGCGACGGCTTCGATCCGGCCGCTGCTGCGCGACTGGATCCGCTGCACCACATCACGGTAAGGCGCCAAGGCCGCGTCGAACTCGCTGTTGAGCTCGCCGACGGTCTTGTCTCGCAGCCGCGCCATGCCTTTCTCGACATTCTCGGCGTTCAAGTTGATCAGCACACTGGTCCAACTGGCGGCGGTCTGCAGGACTCGGCTGCGGTAACCGCGCTCGTTGACGTCCTCACGGTGCTGGTACAAGGTGATCAGACTGAACACCAACGCGGCCACCGCGACCAGGCCCAAGGCCACCGATCCCCACCCGTAGCCGGACAGGCCAGCGCCTGAGGCCGCCGGAGCCGGCTTGCTGTGGGCGGTCTTCTTGGCAGCTTTCTGCGGGCTTTTCCCGCTGGCCTTTTCTTCGGCGTCCTGGTCAGCGGTGTTCTCTATTGTGACGGCGTCAAGCTCGGTGATTTCATAGTCCACCTCGGCGGAGACGTCGGGTTGCTGCTCGTCCGGCATGGCGGTGACGCTACAGGAGAGCTGCAGCGTTCGTCGTGGAAGGATGGGCTGGTGACCTCACCAGCCACCCGATCCGGCCTTGATCTCACCCATCTAGATAGTGGCGTCCGTCCGCAGGACGATCTGTTCGGTCACGTCAACGGCAGCTGGCTCGTCGGCTACGAGATGCCACCGGACCGTGCCACCGACGGAGCCTTCCGCGCTTTGTTCGACCGGGCCGAGGTCCAGGTCCGCGATCTGCTCACCGAGGCCGCCGATTCAGCTGCGGATACGGCCGATACCGACGAGCGCCGGATCGGCGACCTCTACGCCAGCTTCTTGGACGAGCAGACCGTCCGCGAGCGCGGGGTGGAGCCGCTGCGCCAGGAACTGTCCGCGATCGACAATGCCGGTGACCGCGAGGCCCTGGCGCGGGTGCTGGGTGCAGGTCAGCGCACCGGGGTCGGCGGCGGCGTCGGGCTCTATGTGGACACCGACTCGAAGGACTCGACCCGCTACCTGCTGCACCTGAGCCAGTCCGGCATCGGACTGCCCGACGAGTCTTACTACCGCGAGGAACAGCACGCCGAGATCCTGGCGGCCTACCCGGGCCACGTGGCGGCGATGTTCGCTCTGGTCTATGGCGGGGAACCGGACGAGCACGCCGGCACCGCGGCACGCATTGTGGCGCTGGAGACCCGGCTGGCGGGCGCGCACTGGGATGTGGTGAAGCGCCGCGACGCCGAGCTGACCTACAACCTGCGCACGTTCGCCGGGCTGCCAGCCGAGGCGCCCGGCTTCGACTGGGCAGGCTGGGTGGGTGCCCTCGGCGTGCACCCCGCTGCCTCAGGCGAATTGGCCGAGCTGGTGGTGCGGCAACCGGATTTCCTGACGGCGTTCGCCGCATTGTGGGAGAGCGCGGACTTTGCCGACTGGCAGGACTGGGCACGGTGGCGGGTTATTCATGCTCGCGCCGGACTTCTGACCGAGGAGTTGATCGCCGAGGACTTCGAGTTCTACGGACGCCGGCTGTCGGGTACCGAGCAGATCCGGGACCGCTGGAAGCGCGCGGTGTCCCTGGTGGAGTCGCTGATGGGCGACGCGGTCGGAAAGCTGTATGTGGCAAAGTATTTCCCGCCGGACGCCAAAGCCCGCATCGACGAGCTGGTGGGCAATCTGCGGGAGGCCTACCGGGTGAGCATCACCAGCCTGGACTGGATGACCCCGGCAACACGCGAGCGGGCGCTGGCCAAGCTGGACAAGTTCACCGCCAAGGTCGGCTACCCCGCGACGTGGCGGGACTATTCCGCGCTGGTCACCGACCGCGCCGACCTGTACGGCAACTACCTGCGCGGCTATGCGGTCAACTACTACCGCGAATTGGCCAAGCTGGGCCAGCCGGTGGACCGCGACGAATGGTTCATGACGCCGCAGACCGTCAACGCCTACTACAACCCGGGGATGAACGAGATCGTCTTCCCCGCCGCGATTCTGCAGCCGCCGTTCTTCGACGCCGACGCCGACGACGCGGCCAACTACGGCGGTATCGGCGCGGTGATCGGCCACGAGATCGGGCACGGCTTCGACGACCAGGGCGCCAAGTACGACGGCGACGGCAACCTGATCGACTGGTGGACCGATGCCGACCGCAGCGAATTCGGCTCTCGTACCAAGGCGTTGATCGCCCAGTATGAGACCTACGTACCGCGCGAGCTGGAGGCCGACCGGCACGTCAACGGCGCGTTCACCGTGGGGGAGAACATCGGCGATCTCGGCGGGCTTTCCATTGCTCTGCTCGCCTACCAGTTGTCACTGGGTGGCGGCGAGGCGCCGGTGATGGACAGGCTGACCGGGATTCAACGTGGTTTCTACGGCTGGGCGCAGGTGTGGCGCACCAAAACCCGTACCGCCGAATCGATCCGGCGGCTGGCGGTGGATCCGCACTCGCCGCCGGAGTTCCGCTGCAACGGGGTGATCCGCAACATGGACGCGTTCTACGACGCCTTCGGCGTCACCCCAGACGACGCACTGTATCTGGAACCCGGCCAGCGGGTTCGGATCTGGAACTGAGCTACAGATCGTCGGGCAGGAGACGGAACGCCCCTCGTCCGGTTAACGGTCGTATTGCACGAAAGTCGCGGCGGTCCAGTGTTAGCACCACGTCGGTACGGTATTCAGCCGCCAGCACGACGGCGGCGGCATCGGCCAGATCCAAATCCAGGCCCGCGTACCGACGACGGATAGCCAGTGCGCCGCGCAGTAGCCGCGGGGTGGTCTCGGCGATCGCGATGCGAGTCGATTCGGCGCGGGCAACGATAGTGTCCAGGATGGCGTCCGCGGTGCGTCGGTCCGCGCGGATACTGGCGACCTGGTGAACCTCAGTGAGCGTCAGTGGGCTGACGACGAGAAGGCCGCAGTTATCGGCCGCGGCGGCGGTGTGTCGGTGCTCGGGATCAGCTCGGTTGAACAGCGCGAGGAGGCCAGAGGTATCGGCGACGGCGATCACCGATGGGCCTCAATACGCTCCCCTTTCGCTTGGACCGCCCGCCCGAGGGCGTCCTTGACATCGTCGCTGGCCAGCGGGTCGCCGAAGTCAAAGGTTTCACCGTCGTGGACCAGCGGTTCATCCCAGAGCCGCGCACCGAGGGCGGCGAGCTTGATGCCCTCGCGCAGAATTTCCGCCTCGGGGACGCCGCGACGTGCAGCCGCTTCCTTGATCAGGGCGAGGTCGTGCTCGTCTGCGTAGACGTTGGTCCGCTTCAGCGACATGTACCAACCCTAACATATGTACCAGTTGTCGCCGGCTCGCTTTCTGGCGCGTAGCGGACTGGCCTACATCTGCCAGTCTTGGGAACCGTCATTCTTGGTGTAGCTACCCACGGAATTCTTCACCACGACGGGATCGCCGCTGCCGAAGTTGTCGTAGAACCACTTGGCGTTGGCCGGGCTGAGGTTGATGCAGCCATGGCTGACGTTGCGCTTGCCCTGATCGGCCACTGACCACGGCGCACTGTGTACGAAGCCGCCGCTGTTGTCGATCCGGACCGCATCCTGCACGGTGAGCTTGTATCCCCAACTGGAGTTCACCGGAACGCCGTAGGTGGAGGAGTCCATCACCACGGTGGGGAACTTCTCCAGCACGTAGTAGGTGCCGTTAGGGGTCTCGTGTCCACCGGCGCTCATGCCCATCGACATCGGGAAGGTCTTCTCCACCTTGCCGTCTCGGGTGATCGTCATCTGGTGTGTCTTGTCATCGGCGGTGGCCACCAGGGAGTCACCGGTGCGGAAGCTCGACTTGGTGCCGCCTGCGTCGATGTTGACGACGGTGTGGGCAGGCCAAAAGTTCAGCGGACGCCACCGCACCTGGCTCGGGGTCATCCAGTAGAACTTGCCGGACACCGGCGGGATCGACGAGATGTGGATGGCCTGCTCGGCCATCGCCTTGTCGGCGATCGGCCGCTGGAAATCGATGATGATCGGCTTGGCGACACCCACCATCGAGCCGTTGACCGGGTTGAACGACGGCGGCAGGAACGGCGCCGTGCCGGTGAACGGCTCCGGGTTCTGCCCGACAACCGGTCCGGAGGCAACCGCCGGCACGGCACCGGGCTGCGCCGGGGCTGCCGGGTCTGCCGGAACGGCCTGCGGGTCCGGGCCAGGGGGAACGCCCTCGGGCGCGGCGGGCAACCCGGGTGCAAGCTCGGGCGGTGGCGGGAACGCCATCGGGTCGCCCGGCGGCGGCGGTGGAGGGGGCAGCTCCGGCGGAGGCGGCGGGGGCGGCGGCAACTCAGGCGGGGGCGGCGGCGCGGCCGGGTCGACCGGGCCGGCGTTCGCTCCGGCCGGGTCGCCGGGCTGTTGCGGTGGATCAGCCAGTGCCGATCCGCAACCGAGCGTGAGCCCCGCAGCCAATCCAGCGGTGCTCAGCCACGCCCCGATCCGCGCGAGCTTCCATCCCGACATCTACATACCTCCGGTGACAATCGTGATTCCAGTGTCTCACAGGATGGCTGCCAGCTAACTCCCGCAGAAGACGGAATACACCGCAAAACGCAGGCGGGAACGGCGCTGAGCAGTGGTTTCTATCACCGACGAAGTGGCGAACGTTACCGCGCGAGACGCGTCAGGGAACGACGAACAGGCGCTTGCTGGCCGCGATGCCGACTGCGGCGACACCGACCAACACTGCTGAGGCCGCCAACATGGCCGAGGTCCCGGCCCGCTCGAAGAGCAGCCCGCCGGCCAGCGAGCCGCCGGTGATGCCGACCTGAAAAGCCGTCACGTAGAGCCCCGACGCACCGTCGGGATCGTCGGGCGCGGTGCGCATCGCCGCCGACTGCAGCATCGGCGACACCGCCATCGCCATCGCCCCCCACAGCACGATCGCGGCCGCCCCCACCACCGCCGTGCCGGTGGTGTGACGCCCGCCGATGGACAGCGCCGCCAGGACCACGAACGCCGCGGACATCGCAGCCATGCAGCCGCCGGTGACCAACTTGGGCCGGTGGTCCACCGGTCGCGCCAGCAGCGGCATCGCGATCAGCCCCGCGGCACCGAACGCGGCCAGCAGCCACGCCAGGCGAGCCCCCGGGACGCCGACCACGTCGCCAATGATCACCACGATGAAGGTGTAGGAGATGAAGTGCCCGGTGACGGCGATCAGCATCAGCGTGCTGACCGCCACCAGTCGCCCGTTGCGGTGGTGATGGTTTCCGACCAGCGCCAGTTGGTCGGTGCTCAGCACCAGGGCCGGCAGCGCAACTCGCGCTGCAAAAGTGATGCCCGCCGCCGCCACCGTGATCACCACTACGGCCAGCCGCCAGCCCCACAACAGACTCATGGCCGAGGTCAGCGGGATTCCGACCACCAGTGCGAGGCTGGTGCCGACATAGATCGCCGTCGTCGCCCGGCCCGAATGGCTGGGTGGCACCAGCCGGGTGGCGATGGGCGCCAGCACCGACCACATCAGGCCGTGCGTCACGGCGCACAGCGCCCGGCCACCAGCGAGCACCGCGAAGTTCGGCGCCAACGCCGAAATCACCTGCGAGGCGGTCAGGCAGACCAGGGTGAGCAACAGCACCCGGCGGCGCGGCCAGAATGCGGTCCAGCGCACCAGCGGAAGCGTCGTCGCTGCTGCGACCACCGCATACCAGGCCAGCAAGGTCCCGACCAGCGCCTCACTCACGCCCAGGCCGGCCGAGATCGCGGGCAGCGCGCCGACCGGCAGGATCTCGGCGGTGGCGTAGATGAAAGCCGCAGCGGACAGGATCGCCAATCGCGCCGTGGTCTGTGGCGTCCACGGCCTCAATCGGGCATTTCCAGTTTCAACAGTCATGTATTGGGGGCAGCGTCGAGTGGTGTGTGGCGCAATGCGCTCCCGGTAACTGCTGGATCACATGGTAACGGCGACAGGGTCAGGAACGAACCAGCCGCGCGATTGCCGCCGAGGCTTCGGTGAGTTTCGCGTCCGCCTCCGCGCCGCCGGCTGCGACGGCCCCGCTGACGCAGTGCACCAGGTGTTCGTCAAGCAGGTTCAACGCCACCGACCGCAGCGCACTGTTGACCGCGCTGATCTGGGTGAGGACATCGATGCAGTACTTGTCTTCCTCGATCATCTTGGCGATGCCGCGCACCTGGCCCTCGATACGGCGCAGCCGTTTGGCGTAGTTGTCTTTACGCGGGGAGTACCCCGGAGCCTCGGTGGTCATGGTGCCCCCAACAGTCGGTTCATCTGATTGATCTCGGCTTGCTGAAACGGCAGGAGAGACTGCGCGATGCTGATCGCCTCCGGACTCTCGCCGTGTCCGATCTCGTTCTGCGCCATCGCGATCGCGCCGCGGTGATGAGCGATCATCGTCTGCAACCACAGGGTGTCGAATGCCGGTCCGCGCACATTGCGCAGCTTGTCCACGGTGGCCTTGTCCACCATGCCGGGGATGTCGGCGGCTTGGTCCCGCCCGGAATGACCGCCGGGGACCTCCCACTGCAACAGTTGCGCCTGGCATCCCTGCAGTTCGGTGCGCTGCTGGGTTGCACTGTGATCGGCGAACGCCACCAATGCCGGGTCGGCGCTTTGCACCGGCACCATGGCCGCCAGCTCCAAGGCCTGCTGGTGGTGGAGCACCATATCTTCCAGAAACCTCACGTCGGTGGGACTGCCGACGGTAATTCCCACCGCACTGGTCGACGCCTCGGGCGCCGGGGTGGGCGCGTGATGGCACCCGCCGGCGGCAATGCTGACAACTGCCGCGACGACGACGGTAAGAACCGATCTCATGCGCCCACTTTAGCGCATACCCCCGCGGGGTATTAATTCGTTTTGCCCGGTCCGGCCCTACCGGCATACTGAGCTGGTGAATTCTGGGAGCACCACCGCCGCCGGGGCGTCCGTCGACATCAAACCGCGCAGTCGGGACGTCACCGACGGCCTGGAGAAGACCGCCGCCCGCGGCATGTTGCGCGCCGTCGGCATGGGCGACGACGACTTCGCTAAGCCCCAGATCGGGGTGGCCTCGTCGTGGAACGAAATCACCCCCTGCAACCTGTCGCTGGACCGGTTGGCCAAGGCCGCCAAAGAAGGCGTCCTGGAGGCCAGTGGTTACCCGCTGGAATTCGGCACCATCTCCGTCTCCGACGGCATCTCGATGGGCCATGAGGGCATGCACTTTTCGCTGGTCTCGCGCGAGGTGATCGCCGACAGCGTTGAGACCGTGATGTGCGCCGAGCGATTGGACGGCTCGGTGCTGCTGGCCGGTTGCGACAAGTCGCTGCCCGGGATGCTGATGGCCGCAGCCCGCCTCGACCTGGCCTCGGTCTTCCTCTACGCGGGCTCCACCATGCCCGGCTACGCGCGACTGTCCGACGGCACCGAGCGCGAGGTGACGATCATCGACGCGTTCGAGGCGGTCGGTGCCTGTTCGCGCGGGCTGATGTCTCAAGAGGACGTCGACATCATCGAGCGGTCGATCTGCCCCGGTGAGGGTGCCTGCGGCGGTATGTACACCGCCAACACCATGGCCAGTGCGGCTGAGGCGCTGGGCATGTCGCTGCCCGGCAGCGCCTCCCCGCCGGCGATCGACCAGCGCCGTGACGGCTACGCCCGCGCCAGCGGTCAGGCCGTGGTGGAGTTGCTGCGCCGCGGCATCACCGCGCGCGACATCTTGACCAAGGAGGCGTTCGAGAACGCGATCGCGGTGGTGATGGCGTTCGGCGGATCGACCAACGCGGTGCTGCACCTGCTGGCCATCGCCCGCGAGGCCGAGGTGGATCTGACCTTGGCCGATTTCTCTCGGGTGGGTGCCAAGGTGCCGCACCTGGCGGACGTCAAGCCGTTCGGGGCGCACGTCATGTACGACATCGACAAGATCGGTGGGGTGCCGGTCATGTTGAAGACGTTGCTGGAAGCCGGTCTGCTGCACGGCGACTGCCTGACCGTCACCGGAAAGACGATGGCGGAGAACATCGCCGAGCTCAATCCGCCGGTCGTCGACGGCAAGGTGCTGCACGCGCTGACCAACCCGATCCACCCGACCGGCGGCATCACCATTCTGCGCGGCTCGCTCGCGCCGGACGGCGCGGTGGTCAAGTCCGCAGGCTTCGACACCGACGTGTTCGAAGGCACCGCACGGGTTTTCGACGGCGAGCGGGCGGCGCTGGATGCGCTGGAAGACGGCACGATCAGCGCCGGCGACGCCGTGGTGATCCGTTACGAGGGCCCCAAGGGCGGGCCCGGGATGCGGGAGATGCTGGCGATCACCGGCGGCATCAAGGGCGCGGGTCTCGGTAAGGACGTCCTGCTGCTGACCGACGGCCGGTTCTCCGGCGGCACCACCGGCCTGTGCGTCGGCCACATCGCCCCCGAGGCGGTGGACGGCGGACCGGTGGCGTTCCTGCGCGACGGGGACAAGATCCGCCTCGACGTGGCCAACGCGACCCTGGACGTGGTGGCGGATCCGGAGGAATTCGCCGCCCGCGCCCAGGGCTTCACCCCGCCGCCGCCGCGCTACACCACCGGCGTGCTGGCCAAGTACCGCAAGCTGGTGGGCTCGGCCGCCAACGGCGCCGTCTGCGGCTAGCCGTCAGCGGCCAGTGAGCCCACCCGCCTGGGGGGACTGCTCGCGGGGAGTTGGTCAGGCGTGCCGGGCTACCTCACTCCGCGCCCGCATACCAAAGTAGGCGGCATTGAGGCCGAGGATCGTCAACACCGCACCGGTGATCACGTTGGACCAGATCATCTCGGTGCTCGGCGATCCGTGCATCAGGATCCACGGCGACGCGATGAACCACACCCCGAAAACTGGCAGGGTCCACGCGAGCCCGTGCATGCGGTCGAGCGCCGCAGCCATCCCGCACGCCAGGAATGCGACGCAGAGTCCCACAACCAGGTTGTTGACAGCCAACCTGGTGGTCGCATCGAATCCGACAATCCACGGGGATACCGCCCCGTAGACGGCCGCCAGCAGCGTCAATCCGAAGGTTCCCTGAGCAGTCATCGACTCGGCGGCACGCTCGTACCGTGCCCGTAGAGCTAATAGATCAGGGTGGTGTTCGATTGATGAATGGACTGTACTCATTTCGTAACCTTTCTGTTATGCAACAGGCGGTTTGGTGCCAACTGCACCCATCCATCTGATGAAAGATTATGCCCGGCCGCTGTTTGCCAGCAACGAAAAGTTCGCCTCCAAGCGGCAGTCGGCCCCCGCTAGTCGACGACGGCCAGGGCGAAGCCGTCCCAGCCCTTGGCCCCGACTGTCTGCAGTGCTGCGGCCCGTAACCGCGGGTGCTTGCCCATCAGCTCCAACACGTCCCGGCTGCCGCGCGCCGTCACGTCGTCGGCGCGCACCTCCAGGATCGCGCCCTCACGGATCACGTTGTCCACCACGATCACCGAGCCCGGACGGCATAGCTGCACGGCCCAGTTCAGGTAGCCGACGTTGTTCTCCTTGTCGGCGTCGATGAACACCAGATCGAACGGCTCACCGGACAGCGTCGGCAGGGTGTCCAGCGCGGCCCCGACCAGAATCTGCACCCGATCGCCGACACCGGCACGATCTAGATTGGCCCGGGCGACTTCGGCGTGCTTGGGCTGGTACTCCAGTGTCACCACGGAGCCGCCGGGGCCGACGGCGCGCGCCAGCCAGATGGTGCTGTAGCCGCCTAGGGTGCCGATCTCCAGGACTCGCTGAGCTTGGGTAGCGGTGGCCAGCAGGTTCAAGAACTTGCCCTGTTGCGCCGAGACCGCGATGGCCGGTAGCCCGGCCTCATCACTGGCGGCCAGCGCCGCGTCCAGTGCCGGGTCTTCGCCGACGAACAGGTGGTCCAGCAGGGTATCGACGTCGCGGGGCGTGGGGGTTTCAGTCACTTCACCGAGCCTAGCCCGTAATCGCGAATGCGGCTCGGCCATTTACCGGTGGCCCGCTGGCCGGGGGTGCGTGCCAGGTGGCCCGGTAATCCAGTCCACCGTCGAGGTAGTGCCACCGGCACGCGCTGCGGTGCACCTCACCGGCAGGCGTGGTGGGCAATCGCATCTCATCGACTAGGAGGATCGAATCCGCTTGAATGCCATGATATTCGAGCAGTGCCGACTGGATCATCGGGATCAACCTGTTCAGCTCGGGCTCCCCGCCACGGCAGCTGACCTCCTGGGCCACCACCAACCGCTCACCGTCATCGGTGAACACCGCACCACGCCCCGACAACAACGCCGCATGACGCCGCTGCACCGTGGCCTCCACGTCACCCGCTCGGAAGTTCACCCCATTCACCAGGACCAGATCAGCGCAGCGCCCCAGGACGAACAACTCCCCGCGACGGACAAACCCCCGATCCCCCGTCCGCACACACCACCCACCACCATCAGCAGCGAGATCCGGCCCAAACGTCTGGTCGCTGCCCGCGAAAACGCCCCAATACCCTTGGGCGACAGCAGCTCCGCCCACCCAGATCTCCCCGATCTCATCGGGCCCACACTCCGAGCGGGTATCGCGATCGACAATCAGCACCGGCTGACGCGGGCGCCCACACCCCGCCACCGCCACCCCGTCGGGATCATCGAGACCGGTATCGAGTGCCCACCCCGACCGCATCCCGACCCGGTCGATGCAACGCACCACCGCGGCATCGCCACCGCCGGCCACCAACCAGGTGGCCTCCGCCACCTCGTACACCGGCCGCCACACCTCAGAGCGAAAACCCGCCGGGGCAAACGCCTCCGCGAACAACCCCATCGTGGTCGCCAACGACGGACCCACACCGCCAATCACCGCCGATGACACACTCGAAAAATCCAGGCCCGCACGCTGCGCCGGGGTACTGCGCTGCACACACCACCGATAGGCGGCCTCCGGGGCCAGCATCGCCGTGGCCCGCCACCGCGACACGGCCTCCAGCCAGCACATCGGCCGCCGCACACACGCACCCGGCGCCATCAACACCGCCGAGCCCCCAGCATAAATCGTCGCCAACACCACACCGACCAACCCCATCGGCTGATGCACCGGCAACCACGACACCGCCACCGCATGCGGGTCACCCAGCCACGCTGCACCGATGCCCGCCAGACTGGCCATCAGGTTGGCGTGCGTCACCACCACCCCCCGCGGACAGCGCGCCGAACCCGCCCAGTACCCGATCAACGCCACCGAATCGGCGTCCACCCCCGGCGCCACCCACTCCTGGGAATCACCGTCGCCGGCGTCGCACCACACCAACGGCTCCCCACCAGCACGCGCCACCAGCATCTGCACCGCCGAAACCACACTGGGCGGCAACGACCCCGGACCCACCGCGAATCTCGCCCCCACATCGGCGATCAACGCCGCCAGCCGCGGCCCCACCCGCCCCGAGACCGGGACCGCCACCGCCCCCGCATACCAGCATCCGAAAACACCTGCGACAGCGTCCAACCCGGGCCGGCATACCACCAGCACCCGCGCACCCGCGGCACCCCGCCGCTGCAGCGCCGCCCCGATCGCCCGGGCGCGGCTGTCCAACTCCCGAAACGACACCCGGCTACCGTCGCGGCCATCGCCGTAGTAGGAGTAACTGAACGCGACTTTCTCCCTGCACCGCGACGCCTGCTGACGCAACAACTCCACCACCGTGTCCGCAGTCGGCACGACAAACCCGCCCATCCCGACCCCCTCAACCACCCGCGCCCGCGAATCGACGCCCAGCACCACACCACCGGTCGGGCTCACACCACACGTAAACCGCTGCTCGGACGCGGCGGACGGGCGCGAACCCGGAGTTCTGCTCGGTGGGTTTTCCGGGGGCGCGCACGTTCGCGCACATGCGATCGGTGTTAGCTGCCGGGCTGACCGTCAGCGCCGGTGCCACCGGCTGCGCCGGCGCCGCCATCGGGATTACCGGTACCGCCACCGCCACCGGTACCGCCACCGCCACCGGTGCCGCCCTGGCCGACCGTGCCACTGCCCGTCGGGGTGCCGCCATTACCGCCGCCGCCACCGGTTCCGCCGGCACCACCGCCACCGCCGGCTCCTTCGGCGCCGTTAGTGCCACCGGTGCTCACACCGCCGGCGCCAGCGGCGCCACCAGTGCCGCCGGTGCCACCGGCCCCGCCGTTGCCACCGTCGAGGCCGTTGCCGGAACGATCCACACTGCCGTTGCCGCCGGCACCACCGGTACCGCCGACACCACCAGTTCCACCGGCACCACCGACGCCACCGTTACCGGTGACCGCGCTACCCCCGGCACCACCGATACCACCAGTGCCGCCGGTATTGCCGCCGCCGCCGTTACCGCCGGCCTTACCCACATAGCTGGTACCGGTGGCACCGGTCTGGCCCTGGCCGCCAGCCCCACCGTTACCGCCGACGCCACCGTTACCCGTGCCCGTCGCCGCACCACCGGCACCACCCTGACCGCCGGTACCGGCAATACCGGCTGCGCCGCGAGAACCGAAGGGGTTGCCGGCACCGGCGCCGCCAGTACCGCCAGCGCCGCCATCGACGTTGCCGGCGGCGTTGCCGCCCGCACCGCCGGTACCACCATTGCCGCCGGCGGGTCTGTTGCCATAGGCGCCGGTCCCGCCGTTGCCGCCGTTGCCGGCGTGGCTGGGACCGTAAATACCCGGCGGGGCACCGGCCGGGGTAGCAACACCACCGCTGGCGCCGCCAGCACCACCGACACCACCGACACCACCGGCCGTGATGGCCGCGGTACCACCGGTACCGCCGTAGCCACCAGCACCACCGTTACCACCGGAGGCGGTCCCGGAACCACCGGCGCCACCGGCGCCACCGACACCACCGGCGCCGCTCCCCGGCAGCACGCCTTGGCCTGCGCCGCCATCGCCGCCGGCACCGCCATTGCCGCCAACGCTGACGACATCGGTACCGGTCGCGCCATTCGCACCGGCACCACCAACACCACCAACACCACCGGTGGCACCCGCCGCGTATGCGGCGCCTCCGAAAGCGCCGTTGCCGCCGTTGCCGCCGATGCTGAAGAGGGTGCCGTTGTAGTTCCAGCCGGTGCTGGCCCCGCCGGCACCGCCGGCACCACCGGCAACACTGGTGGTCGCGGTGTAGCTGCCGCCGCCGAAACCGCCATAACCACCATTGCCGCCGGTGAACGTGCCGGTACCGCCCTGCCCACCGGCACCACCGGCTCCGCCGGTCCCGCCGTCACCACCGGTGCCGCCGCGCCCGCCGTTACCACCGTTGGTTTCGACGGTGTCGTTGCTGGTGGGGCCGTTACCGCCGGCCCCGCCCGCACCGCCGGCCCCACCGGTCCCGGTCACGCTGCTACCGCCGCCAAGGCCGCGCCCGCCAGCACCGGCGGTACCGGCGGTGGCGTCACCGCCCTGCCCACCATTACCGCCGGCGCCACCGGTGTTATCCCCCAACGAGCTACCACCAAAGCCGCCCATCCCGCCGGCGCCGCCGTTCAGGCCGTCACCACCGTTACCACCGTTTCCACCCGCGCCGCCGACCTCACCACTCCCGGCTCTCTGACCGGCCGCGCCGCCCGCGCCACCGCGACCTTCGAATACACCGTTGACTTGGTAAGCGTTCCCGCCGTTCCCGCCGTTGCCACCGTTACCGCCGTCACCGGCCTGCCCGGCCTGGTTGAAGGTGTTGAAGAAGTTGGAGCCCGCAGCGCCGCCGGCACCACCAGCACCGTTGACGAGTGTGGCGCCTCGCCCACCGGCGCCGCCGTTGAGGTGGGCCGCGATGCCGTCACTGACACCGGTGGCTCCGTTGCCGCCGTTGCCGTTGTTACCGCCGTTACCGCCGGTGCCGCCGTCGCCGATGAAGAATCCGCTACGGCCCCCCGCCCCACCGTTACCGCCGGCACTGGCCGCCCCACCGGCGCCGTTGCCGCCATCGGCGGAGGGGCCGGCGGCGGCGGTGGCCCCGTTTCCCCCCGGCCCCGCCGGGCCGCCGCGGCCGCACCGGC
>CAXYUC010000053.1:0-25716 GCA_964292075.1 uncultured Mycolicibacter sp. | reverse complement strand
GCCGAAGGCATTGGCCTGCTCGGAAAGACCATCGGCGCCCCCGCTGCCGCCATCACCACGGGTGCCTGATGGGGGCACGGTGAAAAGAGTGCCGCCGCTGGCCCCGCCGGCCCCGCCGTTGCCGCCGTGGTTTGCTTGTCCGCCGTCGATCCCGTTTCCGCCCTCGCCGCCGTTACCGCCCGCACCGGCGATAATGACAAATCCCCCGTTCGGTTCGCCTCCGGTGCCGCCGTTACCTCCGGCACCAGCCATGCTGCCCGCTCCACTGGCGGCACCCCCGTCGCCACCGGCCCCGCCGTCACCGCCGGCCCCCAGACCAGGAGCTCCATTTGCTGGGCTACCGGCGCCGCCGTCACCGCCGAGCCCGCCGGCACCGGCGACACTGTCCAGACCGCTGGCCGCACCACCATCACCGCCGGCCCCACCGTCACCTCCGACACCGACGGTCAGCAGCGGGCCCACCAGGAGTGGGAATGCGAGTTCCCCGCGGCTGCCCAGACCGCCGGCCCCGCCGTTGCCGCCCGCTCCGGCGACGCTGTCGGCGCCGGTTGCCGCGCCACCGGCGCCTCCGTTGCCGCCGTTGCCGCCGTTGCCGACCGTCCAATAGCCACCCATGCCACCGACACCACCGTTGCCGCCGGCCTCACCAGCGGCCCCATCTCCGCCGTTGCCACCGCCACCGCCGTCACCGACGAAGTACCCCCCGGCGCCACCGGCCCCACCATCGGCGCCGGCCCCGCCGTCACCACCGGTGCCACCATTGCCAAACAGCCCAGCCGCGCCACCCTCACCGCCGGCCACCCCGGCCTGGTCGCTACCCCAGCCGGCGCCGCCGTCGCCGAAGAACCAGCCGCCGCCGCCCCCGGTCGGGTCGGCCGCCGTACCGACCTCGCCGTTGCAGATCAGACCGCAGTGGTCGCCAATGGCAAACAGTGGATTGATCAGGTTGTCCAGCTGTGCGCCGAATGAGCTGGCGATCCAGTCCTCACCGAAATCGTGCAGCGGAGCATAGATCAGGCCAATCAGGCCCCCGGCGTCGATGTACCAGGCCAATGGATCGACGCCCGAGCCGGCTGCAGCCGAGTCCGAGAAGTCCGCGGTCGTGGCATCGGCGGCCGGCGCGGTGACCCAGAGGGCCGGATCAAACAGATCGTCAATGTCGAAATCTGCGTGGGCTACCGGCGCGACCGCCATCAGCAATGCGGCCGCCGAACCGACCCCGGCCAGCCGGATGCCCCGGTAATCGTCATGTGCCCGAGCCATCAGGCCAGCGTCTCACACCGGTGTCGGCCAACCAATGGATGAACCTGAAGCTCTGCTGGAAATAGGCTCCGGGCGGGAGGCCATTCACACCCGGCGGCGCTCCCGTTCAGCGGCCAGTTCGGTGCTGACCACGTCGTAGGCCATCGACGGGTGGTAGCCGCGCCGGGCCAGCATCGCCACCAGCCGACGGGTGACCTTCACGTCGTCGTCGCCGAGCGTCTCCCGGCGAAGCTTGGCGTGCACCAGTTGCTCGGCCCGGTCGCGCTCGGCGCCGGCGTCGATATCGGCCAGCGCCCCGGCGATCACGTCCTCGTCGACACCCTTGGTGCGCAGTTCGGCGGCCAACGCTTTGCGGCCCTTGCCCGCGTGCTCGCGCCGGGATCGGACCCACTGTTCGGCGAAATCGGTGTCGTCGATCAGACCGGCGGTGGCCAGCCGGTCCAGCACCCGATCACTGACGTCGTCGGGGTAGCCCCGTTTGGTCAGCTGGCCGGCGAGCTCGGCGCGGGTGCGGGCCCGGGCGGTGAGCAGGCGAAGGCACAGGGACTTCGCCTGCTCCTCGCGTTTGGGCTCTGCTGCCTCGACCGGCTCAGAAGTCGACGGGGGCGGGCAGGACTTCATCGGCCAGCTCATCGGTCAGCACGGCGCCGATACCGAGCTTCTCCTTGATCTTCTTCTCGATCTCGTTGGCCACGTCGACGTTGGTCAGCAGGTAGTTGCGGGCGTTCTCCTTGCCCTGCCCCAGCTGTTCGCCGTCGTAGGTGAACCAGGAGCCGGACTTGCGGATGAAGCCCTGGTCCACACCCATGTCGATCAGCGAACCCTCGCGGCTGATGCCCCGGCCGTAGAGGATGTCAAACTCGGCCTGCTTGAACGGCGGGCTGACCTTGTTCTTGACCACCTTGACGCGGGTGCGGTTGCCGACCGCGTCGGTACCGTCCTTGAGGGTTTCGATCCGCCGAACGTCCAGGCGAACCGACGCGTAGAACTTCAAAGCCTTTCCGCCCGTGGTCGTTTCAGGACTACCGAACATGACTCCGATTTTTTCCCGCAGCTGGTTGATGAAGATGGCGGTGGTACCCGAATTGTTCAGTGCGCCGGTCATCTTCCGCAGCGCCTGACTCATCAGCCGGGCCTGCAGGCCGACGTGACTGTCCCCCATCTCGCCCTCGATCTCCGCGCGCGGCACCAGGGCAGCCACCGAGTCGATCACCAGGATGTCCAGCGCGCCGGAGCGAATCAGCGTGTCGGCGATCTCCAGCGCCTGCTCCCCGGTGTCGGGCTGAGACACCAGCAGCGAATCGGTGTCCACGCCGAGTTTCTTGGCGTAATCGGGGTCCAGCGCGTGCTCGGCGTCGATGAACGCCGCGATCCCGCCGGCGGCCTGGGCATTGGCCACCGCGTGCAGCGCCACAGTGGTCTTACCGGAGGACTCCGGGCCGTAGATCTCGACGACCCGGCCCCGGGGCAGACCGCCGATACCCAGCGCCACATCCAGGGCGATCGAGCCGGTCGGGATGACCGAGATCGGCTGACGCACCTCGTCCCCGAGGCGCATCACCGAGCCTTTGCCGAAATTCTTGTCGATCTGGGCCATCGCCAGTTCGAGTGCTTTTTCGCGATCGGGCGCTTGCGCCATGATGCCTCTCCTGTGGTTCGGTAGTTCGGTTGACCGGTTCTCGGTCGATTGGCCGTGACGCTAGCGACAGGGTCCGACAAACCCGTCAGGCCGAACGAACTGCCTCCACAGTAGGCGAACGAATGTTCGAATCAAGTCCGACACGCGGCGTGTCGGCGTGTCCGATTTCCAACACCCTCGTGACCGACGACGCCCGAGAACGACGACGCCCGACACACCTTCAGTAGGGTGATGCCAATGAAACGCCCTGAGGTGGTGCGTGACTACGGCGGAAGCAGCGGGGTGGACCGCCGCGCGGGGCGCCGGAGCAAGCTGCTGCCCGCCGGCCGCCAGATCTGGGGCGAATCGGGCATCGGCGACGTCACGGTCCGCGGCGTCTGCACCGCCGCGGGCCTCACCCCGCGCTACTTCTACGAGCAGTTTCCCAATCGCGACGCGCTGTTCTTCGCGGTCTCCGACGACGTCCGCGACCAGCTGCTCGAAGCGATGGTCACCGCCGGCATCGGCGACCCCGGCACGCTCGCCGACAAGCTCCGGTCGGCGCTGACGGCCTTTCTCGACCTCATCGCCGCCGACCCCTGCATCCACCGCATCGCCACCAGCGACCTGTCGGCGATTCCGGGGCTCAACGAGCACCGTGCGGGCATCCTCGACATGATCACCGACGCGATCGTCGAACATGCCCCGGGCGTTCTCGACGGTCAGAATCTCGCGCCCGAAGAACTACGCCGCGGCGCACTGTTCATCGTCGGCGGCGTGAACCAGATCATCGAAACCTGGCTCGCCGATCCGGTCGAGACCACGACCGAACTGGCCGCGAGCTGCTCAGACCTCTCCGTCGCCTTGGTGCGCAGCATCGTGGCGCGCAGCGGCCAGCCTCACCACTGATCGCGCGGCACGTCGAAGTCCGAGCACAGCGCCCACCACACGTCACGCGGTTCCACGCCGTCCTCGATGGCCTGCGCCGCGGTCCGTCCGCCCACCGCGGCCAGCACGTGGTCTGCCAGCACCGAGTTGCCGTAAGCGGTACCGAAACGCATCGCGACCCGGTCGTGGAATTCGGTCAGGCGCACACGCCTAACCTACCCAGTGCCCGACAGCGCCTCGTGGCACACCCGTACCGGATCGGCGACGTCGGTGGCGGTGCCTGCGGCCCGCCGCGCGGCAGCGCGATAGCTCGGCGACGCCAGTACGGCGCCCACCGCCTCGGCCAATGCCGGGCCGGTCAACGGCCGGATCAGCCGCCCACTGCCTTGGCGCACCACGCGATTGGCGATCTCCCACTGATCGCCGCCACCGGGCACCACCACCAGCGGCACCCCACCGAGCAGCGTCTTGGCCACCATGCCGTGCCCGCCGCCGCAGACCACCACGTCGGCGTGCGTCAACAGTTCGTCCTGGCGCCCCAACCCGGCAACGGCCCACGACGGCAGCTCCAGCGCCGGGCCGCCCAGCCGCGACACCGCCAGCCGAGCGCCATCGGGCAGTCCGGCACCGGGCACCAGATGTTCCAGGGCGAGCTCGGCCAGCCCGGCGGCTCCGGTGGTTGCGGTGGACGGCGCCACCACCACCAGCGGGCCCGAACCCGGTGGCACGGCCAGCACCTGCTCAGTCGGCTCGAAGTGCAGCGGCCCGACGACGACGGCCTCGGCGGGCCAGTCCGGCCGGGGCACCTCAAGTGCCGGCAGGGTGGCAATCAGGCGCCGCAATGGCCCGGGATCGTTGCCCGGCAAGCCGATAGCCACCCGGGCTTCGGCGCGCTGGCGCAGGCCGCCACGTACCGACCGTGCCGTCAGCGAGCGCATCACCGTATCCCGCAGCCGGCCGCGCACCCCGGTGCCCGGCGCCAGCCCGCTGCCGATCGGCGGCAGTCCCTTCGACGGCAGGTACAGCGGGTGCGGACTGAGTTCGACCCACCCGACGCCGAGTAGCTCGGCGGCCATTCCCCCACAGGCCGTGATGACGTCGGAGACCACCAGATCCGGTGCCAGAGCCCGCAGCTGATCACGGTTCTGGACCGCCATCCGCGCCGCACGGTGATGCAGCTTGGCCCCGTCGTCCGCATCGTCATCGGCGACGGTGGGATCGAGTCCCAGCAGTTCGGCGGCGTCCACCCCGGCGGCCCGCGCGGTGTCCAGCCACTGCACGCCGGTCAGCAGCGTCGGCGTGTCCCCGGCCGCCACGAAGCGCTTGCACAACGCGATCGCCGGGAACGCGTGACCGGGATCTGGGCCGGCTACCACTACGACTCGCATCGGCCTACCGTGCCACAGCCCCACAGGCCTAGGGTGGCAGGCATGACCGAACTGACTGGCCAGCAGAGCGCTGTTGAGTCCGCCGCCAACATCCGCACCGTAGAGACCTTCCTCGACGCCCTGCGCGACGAGGACCTCGACACCGCGGCGGCGGCACTCGCCGAGGACGTGGTGTACCAGAACGTCGGGCTGCCGACCATCTACGGCCGCAGCGCCACCATCGGGGTGTTTGGGCGGATGGCCGGTCGGGCGGGCTTCGACGTGAAGATCCACCGCATCGCCGCCGACGGCGCCACGGTGCTCACCGAACGCACCGACGCCCTGACGCTGGGACCGCTGCGGCTGCAGTTCTGGGTGTGCGGAGTCTTCGAGGTGCACCACGGGCGTATCACGTTGTGGCGCGACTACTTCGACTTCCTGGACATGTTCAAGGCAACGCTGCGGGCGGTGGCGGCCACCGTGTTCCCGGCGCTGCGACCGACGTTCTAAGGTCACCACTGTGCGTCAAAGTCCAAAGCCTGCGCGCCCAAGCCCGATCCAATACTTCCGGTACTGCTACGGACGCCCGCTGCCCCCAGAACTGCTGGACTGGGTCCGCAACGACCTGGCCGGCCCGGGTGCCACCGTCCGGATGATCATGCGTGCCGTCGTGCCGACGACGCTGATCCTGATCCCGTTCTGGCTGTTCCCGACAGACTTCATGACGCGGTTCAGCATGACGTTTCCGATCTGGTTCATGGTGATCCTGTTCGCACACGCGCTCAACAAGGTGTGGCGCTCGCACATGCTGCGGATGCACGGCCTGGACCCGGAGCTCGCCAACGCCCGAAAGCGCGAGCGCGACGCCCACATTCACCGGTCCTACGAGGAACGCTACGGTCCCCGGCCGGAATCGGTCGATCAGCGCAGCGACGACATCTAGACCACCCGCGGCAACTGGGCCAGTTCGTCGAATGCCTGCGCCCAGCCCAGCATCTTCTCGGTCGCGCCGACCAGCTCCTCGCGGTAGCGCCGCTGTGACATCGGGGAATTCGCCGGATCCCCGGTCGACGTCGTAGATCCGTCGTTGGCTGAGGCCACCAGTTGCGCTGCGGCGGTGACCATCTCGTTGTATTGGCGAACACCGGCACTGAGCTGGGCGGTGAACGCGTTGATCGTCGGCACCAGGTACTGACGTGACTGGGCGCTGTGCTGCACGGCGCGCTCCATGGACACCACCTCAGCCGCGGTGGCCGCCATGGTCGACGCGGCGCGGTTGACCGCGGCCGTCAGTTCGGTGATCTCATCGGTGGGCAGCAGCCGGCCCCGCTCGAGCACGCCCAGCAGCGAAACCATCCCGCGCTCGGAGGCGCCCAGCGCGTACATCGCCGGCCGTGCCGCCGACCCGGGCGGCGGCAGGCGTCGCACGGCGGTGGCGCGCACGGCCGGCAGCGGCGTCGCGCGCAACCAGCGATAGCGCAGCAGCAACAGCGTCGCCGGCGCAGCCGCGCCCGCGGCCACCAGCCCGGTGATCAGCAGCACCCACACCGGCGTCGACCACGACGCCAGCACGGCGGTCACCAACGTCCAGAATCCGCATGTGACAGTGAAGAACAGGCCCAGCCGCAGCGCCCACCGGCGCTTGCGCAGCATCCTGGCCCTCGGATCGGCGAGCGCACCCAGCTTGTCGGCGAGCGTGTCAGCAGCCTCACTGGCTCGGTCCACGGCACGCTGCAGCAGTGGGTGCCGTGCGCTGCCTCCGAGTGTCGCGGCCACCTGACTACCGTCCCAGCGGGTTCTCGGGGGTGGGATTGGTGGCCGACTGCGGGGTTGCCGGGGTGGCCTGGCCGGGGGCGGTGGCGGAGCCACCCGCAGGCAGCGACTCGCCGCGCATGGACGCCCGAATCTGCTCCAGCCGGGAGTGGCCGGCCATCTGCACACCGGCCTGTTCGACCTCGATCATCCGGCCCTGCACCGAGCCCTGGGCCAACTCGGCTGCCCCGATCGCGTTGGCGTAGCGCCGTTCGATCTTGTCCCGCACCTCGTCGAGGCTCGGAGTGGTTCCGGGGGCCGCGATCTCGCTCATCGAGCGCAGCGACGCACTGACCTGCTCCTGCATCTTGGCCTGCTCGAGCTGGCTGAGCAGTTTGGTCCGCTCGGCGATCTTCTGCTGCAACACCATGGCGTTCTGCTCGACGGCCTTCTTGGCCTGCATCGCCGCCGACAGCGCCTGGTCGTGCAGGGCCTTGAGGTCTTCCACGCTCTGTTCGCCGGTGACCAGCTGGGCCGCGAACGCCTCCGCGGCGTTGGTGTACTCGGTGGCCTTCGCGGCGTCTCCGGCGGCCGTGGCCTGATCGGCCAGGGTCAGGGCCTGGCGCACGTTGACCTGAAGCTTCTCGATGTCGGCCAGTTGCCGGTTCAGCCGCATTTCCAATTGCCGCTGGTTGCCGATCACCTGCGCGGCCTGTTGGGTCAGGGCCTGGTGCTGACGCTGCGCCTCTTCGATCGCCTGCTGGATCTGCACCTTGGGATCGGCGTGCTCGTCGATCTTCGAGTTGAACAGCGCCATCACGTACTTCCACGCCTTGACGAACGGGTTGGCCATCAGTCAGCTCCGTCTGCTTGTTTTTCCAGTGTTGACGCTCTACCGCCGGTACCGGTGATCAATTTATCGGGTCGGCGGTTATCGGGTGGGTGTTCAGGCCGGGCGCGTCACGCCGAGGCCACCGATGCCAGCGTCCGAATCGGCGGGATCACGACCTTGGTGCCGGCGTCGATGCGGGTCACTGCGCCGCCGCGGGCGTTGCGCACTGCCAGCTCGGCCCGCTCGGCCTGCGCCAGCCGGGTGCCGGCGTCGAAGAGCACCGTCGACAACGGCATCCGCAACGCCGCGCAGATCGCGTTGAGCAGCTCGCTGGACGCTTCCTTGCGGCCCCGTTCGACCTCCGAGAGGTAGCCGAGGCTGACCCGCGCCGCGTCAGACACCTCACGCAGCGTGCGGCCCTGGGCCGTCCGGGCCTGGCGCAGCACCTCGCCGACCGACTCCCGCAGCAATGTCGTCATCGTGCACTCCCCCTCACGGGTCAACCTGGGAAACCGACAGTCACCAAGGTCAACGCACGCGACGCCCGTCTGGGTTCCCGGATTCGGCGGTTACCTTCGGCGGTCCCAACTTCGCCTCTCCTGCGTCGAGCCTCGCTGAACCGCCGGTCACCTTCGGGTCAGCTTCGAACCGACCCACCGCGCAGGTCGGTCACCGCCGAAACGACGTAGTCCACACCGGTCAGCACCGTCAGGATCACCGCCGCCGTCATCACCGCCCAGGCCGTCACCAGCCAGGGGCCCTCCAGCGGCAGGATGAGCAGCCCGATACCGACCGCCTGCACCAGGGTCTTGAGCTTGCCGCCACGGCTGGCCGGGATCACACCCCGGTGCAGCACGGCGAACCTCAGCAGGGTGATTCCGATCTCGCGGACCAGAATCACCACCGTCACCCACCACCACAGGTCGCCCAGCATCGACAGGCCGATCAGCGCCGCGCCGATCAGCGCCTTGTCGGCAATCGGGTCGGCCAGGGTGCCGAACTCGGTCACCATGCCGTAGTTGCGCGCCAGGGTGCCGTCCAGCCGGTCGGTGATGATGGCAACGGCAAAGATCACGAACGCCGCGATGCGGGTCTTTGGATCGTGGCCGTCCTCGGCGAACAGCGCCAGCAGGAAGACCGGGACCAGCCCCATCCGCACGACGGTCAATGCGTTCGCAAGATTGACCACGGGGACATGCGTCACCGCTGGACCGGTTTTTGGCTGTCCCGACACGGAAGTCAGAATATCTGTTGCCCAGCCCGAAATGAGAAACCGATACTGTGCAGCTGTGAATCTTGCGGCGGATCGACCGGCGGGGCAGCCCGTGGTTCGGCGTGCGCGCACCTCGGACGTCCCGGCGATCAAGCAGCTGGTGGACGTCTATGCCGGCAAGATCCTGCTGGAAAAGAACCTGGTGACGCTGTATGAGGCGGTCCAGGAATTCTGGGTTGCCGAAGACGCGGACCAGCAGGTGGTGGGCTGCGGCGCGTTGCATGTGTTGTGGTCGGACCTCGGCGAGGTACGCACCATCGCCGTGGATCCAACCCTGACCGGTCGCGGTATCGGACACGCGATCGTCGACCGACTGCTGCAGGTCGCCCGCGAGCTGGAGTTGCAGCGGCTGTTCGTGCTGACCTTCGAGACCGAGTTCTTCGCCCGGCACGGCTTCACCGAGATCGACGGAACGCCGGTGACCGCCGAGGTGTTCGAGGAGATGCAACGCTCCTACGACGTCGGCGTGGCCGAATTCTTGGATCTGAGCTACGTCAAGCCGAACACCCTGGGCAACACCCGGATGTTGCTGGTCCTCTAATCGACGATCAGATCGCGTGCCCGTCGAGTCGAGCCGATGAGGAAGCTGAACTGCCCGTCGGATTCCATCCGGCCCTCACGGACGACGGAAAGGTCGGCGATTCCCTGTTTGCGAGCCTGCTCGCGGACCTGTTCCTCGGTGATCATCTCTTTGCGCATATTGGCGTACAGGAATGCGCCGTCGTGAATCACCAGCAGCGGCCCCGGCCGCAACAGCCTCGCCACCGAAGGCCAGCGATGCGCCATCCAGTTCAGCAGGTACGACCAGCCGATGATCACCCCGACCAAAAGGACACCGTCGCTGATCGACCGGTAGCCGCCTGCCATCCCGTTCTGCGCCGCATCGGCGATCAGCACCACGACGATGAGATCCGTGATGCCGTTGGTGCCCGCCTCACGTTTCAATACCACCCGCAGCAATGCGTAAATCGCGATGTAGATGACGGTTCCGCGGATGAAGATCTCCGCGGGCGGTGTATCGAAAGAGAAAAGTCGTGCCCAATCCACGTGGCGAGGTTACGCGCCCGAACGGCCCTGGAAAACCGCCGGTGTCCACTCCGTGTCCGGCCCGTGTCTGGTGCGTGTCTGGCACGAGGTCGTCGAAACTCAAGGACTTCCGGCCCTGCCACGCGCCGCCCCGACAGGAGATAGTGGTACTGACAGTTGCAGACAACTGGAGGTAGCCGTGGCCGAGCACCTGACCCCCATGGACGCCGGCTTTCTGGGCGTCGAGGATTCCGACCACAACGTCAGCATGGCCACCGGGACGCTGGCCGTCCTCGACGGTCCGGTCCCCGACCATGCCTCGCTGCAGGCAACGCTGGCCGAACGCCTGCGCGGGTGCCCGCGATTCGGGCAGCGGTTGGTGCGCCATGCCTTGGATCTGAGCGCACCCGAATGGGTGGACGACCCGCACTTCGACCTCGCCCATCACATCGGTCGGGTCGCGGCGCCCTCCCCCGGCGGCGAAGCCGAACTGCATGGCGTGGTCGCCGATGTGATGTCCTGGCGGTTGGACCGCAACCGTCCGCTGTGGGAGATCTGGGTGATCAGTGGGCTCAGCGGTGATCGGTGGGCCCTGCTGATGAAGGTCCACCCCTGCCTCGCCGCCGCCCCCGCGGCCCCGCACAGGCGGCCCGGCTTGCCTGCCACCGCCTTCCCCCCCCTGGCGCCCCACGCTGCGGCGGCGCCGCCCGATGCGGTGCAGCCGCCGCCCGGCCGGCCGTTGCTGGACCTCAATCCGGTGCATTGGATGTCCAACCTGCGTGGTGTGGTGGAACTCGCGACCGGCTTGCTGCAGCCGGGCGCGTCGGCACTGAACGGTCCGATCACCAGCCGCCGCCGCTACAGCGCGGCACGGGTGCCGCTCGACGATATCCAGCAGGTCTGTCGGGTGTTCGACGTGACCGTCGATGATGTGGTGTTGGCGGCCCTGACCGAGAGTTATCGCGACTTCATGATCCGTCGTGGTCAAGTGCCCCAGCCCGATTCGCTGCGCACCCTGGTGCCGGTATCGGCTATGTCCACTTTGCTGTTGCCGCGTTTGCCGATCGAGGAGTCAAACCCGGTAAAGCGGTTGCTGGCCGTGCGCTCCCGGCTGGCGCGGGCCAAGGCCGGTGGGCAGCGCCACGCCGGACGCGCGGTCATGTCGGCCGCCGGCCTGCTGCCGGTCGCGTGGTCGGCCTGGGCGGCGCGGTTGCTCGGACAGCTCCACCAGCGTGGCGTGGTGGCATTGGCGACCAACGTCCCGGGCCCGTCAGAGCCGTTGCAGATCATGGGGTGCGATGTGGTTCAAGTGCTGCCGGTGCCGCCGATCGCGCTGCAGCTTCGCACCGGCGTGGCGGTCCTCAGCTACGCCGGCGAACTGTTCATCGGGGTGCTGGCCGACTTCGAGTTCGCCGCGGTCGACGAGTTGGCCCGCGGGCTGGAGGCCGCGGTGGCCCGGCTGGTGGCGCGCAGCAAGCGACGTAAGTCATTGCGCGACTGGCACGGTCTGGCGCTGGTGCACAGCGCGTAGCCGCGGCTCATGGCCGCCGGGTCTCGGTCGGCTCCCCGTCGAGTGTGAATCTCCCGACGGCCTATCGGTGTGTCACGTCGGGAGATTCGCACTCGGCGCAGGCGCCTAAAGTTCGGTGTCGGTACCTAAAACTCGTCGTCGTCGCCATCGTCGTCGGGGGCGCCGCCGCGGATCACCATCAGCGTCGCCGCCAGCTCGTCGGGCTTGACCAGCACCTGGCGGGCCTTGGAGCCCTCGGAGGGACCCACGATGCTGCGGGTCTCCATCAGGTCCATCAGCCGGCCGGCCTTGGCGAAGCCGACCCGCAGCTTGCGCTGCAGCATCGAGGTCGAGCCGAATTGGCTGGACACCACGAGCTCAACGGCCTGCAGGAAGACATCCATGTCGTCGCCGATGTCGGGGTCCACATCGGCGCGATCGCCACTGGCCTTCACGACGGTGACGCCCTCGGTGTACTCGGGTTCGGCCTGGTCCTTGCAGGCGCTGACGACGGCCTGGATCTCCTCGTCGGAGATGAACGCACCCTGCAGCCGGATCGGCTTGTTGGCGCCCATCGGCAGGAACAGTCCATCGCCCATGCCGATCAGCTTTTCGGCGCCCGGCTGATCCAGGATGACCCGGGAGTCGGTGAGCGACGACGTGGCGAACGCCAGTCGGGACGGCACGTTGGTCTTGATCAGGCCGGTGACGACGTCCACCGACGGCCGCTGGGTGGCCAACACCAAGTGGATGCCGGCGGCGCGGGCCTTCTGGGTGATCCGCACGATCGCGTCTTCGACATCGCGGGGTGCGGTCATCATCAGGTCGGCGAGCTCGTCGACGACCGCGAGGATGTAGGGGTAGGGCCGGTAGACCCGTTCGCTGCCCAGTGGCGTGGTGATCTCCCCGGAGCGGACCTTGTCGTTGAAATCGTTGATGTGGCGCACCCGGGCCGACTTCATGTCCTGGTAGCGCTGCTCCATCTCCTCGACCAGCCAGGCCAGCGCTGCGGCGGCCTTCTTCGGCTCGGTGATGATCGGGGTGATCAGGTGCGGAATGCCTTCGTACGGCGTGAGTTCCACCATCTTCGGGTCGATCAGGATCATCCTGACCTCTTCGGGGGTGGCCCGCGCCAACAGCGACACCAGCATCGAGTTGACGAAGCTGGACTTACCCGAACCGGTGGAACCGGCCACCAGCAGGTGCGGCATCTTGGCCAGGTTGGCGCAGATGAAGTCGCCTTCGATGTCCTTGCCCAAGCCGATCACCAGCGGGTGGTGGTCCCCGCGGGTGGACGGCGCGGTCAGCACGTCGGCCAGCCGCACCAGTTCGCGGTCGGTATTGGGCACCTCGATACCGACGGCGGACTTGCCCGGGATGGGGGCGAGCATCCGCACGCTCTCGGTGGCCACCGCGTAGGCGATGTTGCGTTGCAGGGCGGTGATCTTCTCGACCTTCACGCCGGGGCCCAGCTCCACCTCGTAGCGGGTGACGGTGGGACCGCGGGTGCAGCCGGTGACCGCGGCGTCGACCTTGAACTGCTCCAGCACCGAGGTGATCATGTCGGCCATCTGGTCGTTGGCGGCGGTGCGCGTCTTCGGGGGGTCCCCGGCGACCAGCAGGCTCAACGCCGGCAGCGTGTAGGGACCCTCTACCACCCGGTCCAGCACGACCGTGGTGTCGGCGGGCTTGGCCTTCGGGGCCTTGCGACGGGTGGTCTTGACCGGTGGCGCGGGTGGTTCGTCGAGCGGGTAGTTGTCCAGCGGGGTGCGCGACTGCCAATCCGGGGCGTCGTCGACTTGGGTGTCGGGCTCGAGCGCGCCGAAGCGACTGCTGCCGCCGGCCTGCGTGCCGACTCCGGTGTCGTAGCCGTCATCGTCAGCCTCGTAGGCCTGGTCGTCGTCGTCGTAGTCGTCGTAGTAGTCGTCTTCGTCGTAGTCGCCGCGGAACATCGTGCGCAAGGTCTCGGGTGCCTCACGCAGGGTGGTCCCGGTCAGCAACAGCACGCCGAACAGCACACCGATGCACAACAGCGGCGCGGCGATCCACGCCGTGAGTCCGTCGGCGAGCGGGCCGCCGATCGCGAACCCCACAAAGCCGGCACCGTGCAGACGGCCGTCGGGACTTTGCGGCGAACCCGACCACAGGTGCCACAGACCCAGGATCGGCAGCCCGATCATGGCCGATCCGAGGATCCGCCGGGGCCGGTTCTCCGGGTCGGGTTCGGTGCGCATCAGCAGCATGGCGCCGGCGGCAGCCAGCACCGGAAGCAGCACCACCGCTCCGCCGACCACGGTGCGTAGACCGGTGTCGATCCAGGCCCCGACCGGCCGAGCGGCATCCAGCCAGCAACTGGCAGCGGTCACCACGGCGAAACCCAGCAAAGCCAGTGCGATGCCGTCGCGGCGATGACCGGGGTCGATATCGTGGGCGCGGCCCACCGAGCGTGCGGCGCTACCAGCGCCCTTGGCGACCATCAGCCAGGTGGCGCGAGCGAGGCGTCCGCAGGCCATCCCGAGTGCCACGGGACCCGAATGCTGCCGGGCGGCGCGGCGCGGCTTGGCCGCCGGGCGGGACCGAGCGGGCCGTGGACCACCCTTGGTGGCGGCCTTGGAACCGGCTTTGGCCCTGGTCGTGCGGGTACCGGAACGCGCGGAAGCCCTACTAGTAGCGGTCTTACTAGCCATATCGACAAGCCTAGTCGCAAGTACCCCATCTGCACCATAAGCCACACTGGCCCCGGCCGATCGGTTCACCGCGCATCCGGCCAAGGGCTGGGTAGGGTGGCCCGTGAATCCCCCATCAGCCGAGGAGTCGCAATATGCCCGTGGTCTCGCCAGTAGTGGTCGTCGCCACCTTCACCGTCAAGCCGGAATCGGTCGAGGCCGTCCGGGAGATCTGCACCAAGGCGGCGCCCCAGGTGCACGACGAGCCGGGCTGCCAGCTGTACTCCGTGCACGAAGCCGACGGTGCTTTCGTGTTCATCGAGCAATGGGCGGACGCCGACGCGCTGAAGGCGCACTCGACCGGCCCTGCGGTCGGCGAATTGTTCGGCAGCCTCAGCGAGCATCTGGCCGGGGCACCCGACATCAAGATGCTCGCTCCGGTGCCCGCCGGCGACCCGAGCAAGGGCCAGTTGCGTCCGTGACAGCGCGGCCGTCGAGCGGAAGCCTGCAGGGGAAGGTTGCGCTGATCACCGGCGCGGCCCGCGGCCAGGGCCGCGCCCATGCCCTGCGCCTGGCCGCCGAGGGAGCCGACATCATTGCTGTCGATCTGTGCGCGCAGATCGAGAGCGTGCCCTATCCGCTGGCCGACGCCGAGGACTTGGCGGCCACGGTGAAGCTGGTCGAAGACACCGGTGTGCGCATTGTGGCCCGACAGGCCGATGTGCGTGATCAGGTGGCGCTGGGCGCCGCGCTACAGGCCGGCCTCGACGAGCTGGGCCGGGTGGACATCGTGGTGGCCAACGCCGGCATTGCCCCGATGGCCGCGGCCGACGGCTGGAACGACGTCATCGACGTCAACCTGACCGGGGTGTACCACACCATCGAGGCGGCGATTCCGACGATGATCGACCAAGGCGACGGGGGGTCGATCGTGCTGATCAGTTCGGCCGCAGGCCTGGCCGGCATCGGCAGCCACGATGCCGGGGCCATTGGTTACGCCGCGGCCAAGCATGGGCTGGTCGGGCTGATGCGGGTCTACGCGAACCTGCTGGCGCAGCACAGCATTCGGGTGAACTCGGTGCACCCGGCCGGTGTCGACACCCCGATGATCAACAACGATTACGTCCGGGGGTGGCTGGCCCAGCTCACCGCCGCGACGGGTACGCCGCCGGACATGGGCAATGCGCTGCCGGTAGCGGTGCTGGAACCGGAGGACATCGCCAACGCGGTGGCTTGGCTGGTATCGGATGCAGCCCGCTACATCACCGGCATCACGTTGCCCGTCGACGCCGGGTTCATCAACAAAAGGTAGGCCGTGACACGCAACCCGGCAGCTCAGACGGCCTACGGCCCGATGGTGCTCGCAGCGATCGAGCACCAGGAGCCACCGGGGCAACGCTTGGTCGACGACGACCTGGCGACGCCGTTCCTGCCGGCCGGCATGCGCGCCCTGGTCGCGGCGATGCGGCCCGCGCCGCTGCGGAGGTGGTTCATCGCCGCGATGGACCGCTCCGGGCCGGGTCTGTGGGTCAACCTGACGTGCCGCAAGCGTTTCATCACCGACCGGGTTGAGGAGGCCGCCGAGGACGTTGACGCCGTGGTGATCCTCGGCGCCGGCCTCGACACCCTCGCCTACCGGCTCGCCCGGCGGACTCACATTCCAGTGTTCGAGGTGGATCAGCCGGTCAACATCGCCCGCAAGTCCGCCACCGTGCGCCGGGTGTTGGGCGGCCTGCCACTGTCGGTTCGGCTGGTGGCACTGGACTTCGAGCGCGACGACGTGCTGACCACGCTGGTCGAGCACGGATATCGCACCGCGTTCCGCACGTTCTTCGTCTGGGAAGGGGTGACCCAGTACCTGACCGAGCGCGCCGTCCGCAGCACCCTTGCGGGGCTGCGACCGGCCGCGACCGGCAGTCGGTTGGTATTCACCTACGTCCGCAGAGACTTCATCGACGGTACGAACCTCTACGGCTCGCCGACGTTGTATCGCAGGGTGATCAACAAGCTGTGGCATTTCGGCCTGCAGCCCGGCGAGGTCGCGGATTTCCTTGCCGAGTACGGCTGGCGGCTGATCGAGCAGGCCGGACCCGAACAATTCCTCCAGCGCTACGTGGAGCCCACCGGCCGCCATCTGGGCGCGAGTGACCTGGAATGGTCGGTGTACGCCGAGAAGGTGTGATTTTCCCACCGCGAGCAGACGCAAAATCGCACTCAGAGCAGCCCCGCAATGCGATTTTGCGTCTGCTCGCGCCAGGGAAAGGCCGGCTCAGACCTCGATCACCGTCGGCACGATCATCGGCTGCCGTCGGTAGACCTCGCCCACCCACTTGCCCACGGTGCGGCGCACCGCCTGAGCGATCCGGACCGGATCGGTGACCTGCTCTGCGGCCAGGGATTCCAGCTCCGCCTCGACCTTGCGCGCCGCCGGCTCCAGCGCCTTGGGGTCTTCGGAGAAGCCCCGCGAATGCAGGTACGGCGGGACCACCGGCTTGCCGGTCCCCCGGCGCACCACCACCGTGATCGCGACGAATCCGGACGACAGGATCAACCGCTCGCCCAGCGTCGCATCGCCGACGTCGCCGTCGACCAGACCGTCGACGAACATCTTGCCGACCGGCACCGCCCCGGCGATGCGAGCCTGCCCGGCAACCAGGTCGACGCTGACCCCGTTCTCGGCCAACAGGATCGATTCCTCCGGCACCCCGGTACGGACCGCCAGCGCCGCGTTGGCGCGCATCATCCGCCAGGTGCCGTGCACCGGCATCACGTTGCGCGGCCGAATGCCGTTGTAGAGGAACAGCAGTTCGCCGGAGTAGGCGTGCCCGGAGACATGCACGCGGGCCGCGGCGTTGGTGATGACCCGGGCGCCGATCTTGGCCAGTGCGTCCATCACGCCGTAGACGGCTTCCTCGTTGCCCGGAATCAGCGACGACGACAGCACCACCAGATCACCGGCGGTCAGGGTGATGGACCGGTGCTCGCCGCGCGACATCCGCGACAGCGCCGAGAGCGGTTCGCCCTGGGTTCCGGTGGTGACCAGCACCACCTTCTCGGGCGGCATCATCTCGGCTGCCCCGATATCGACCAGGTCGGAGTCCTCGACCCGCAGGAAGCCCAGGTCTTTGGCGATGCCCATGTTGCGGACCATGGACCGGCCTACGAACGACACCCGACGGCCCAGCGCGACGGCGGCGTCGACGATCTGCTGCACCCGGTCCACGTTCGAGGCGAAACAGGCCACGATCACCCGGCCCTCGGCGCCGCGGATCAGCCGGTGCAGGGTGGGACCGACCTCGCTCTCGCTAGGCCCGACGCCGGGAATCTCGGCATTGGTCGAGTCGCACAGGAACAGGTCCACGCCCCGGTCGCCCAGCCGTGACATCCCGGGCAGATCGGTCGGACGCCCATCCGGGGGCAGCTGGTCGAGCTTGATGTCGCCGGTGTGCAGCACGGTTCCCGCGCCGGTGTGCACCGCGATCGCCAGCGCATCCGGGATGGAGTGGTTCACCGCGAAGTACTCGCATTCGAACACCCCGTGGGTGCTGCGCTGACCTTCGGCCACCTGGACGAAGACCGGCTTGATGCGGTGTTCCCGACACTTGGCGGCGACCAGGGCCAGGGTGAACTTCGAACCGACCACTGGGATGTCGGCCCGCAGTTTGAGCAGGAACGGGATGGCGCCGATGTGGTCTTCGTGGGCATGGGTCAGCACCAGCGCCTCGACGTCGTCGAGCCGGTCTTGGATGTGGCGGATGTCCGGCAAGATGAGGTCGACGCCGGGCTCGTCGTGGCCCGGGAACAGCACGCCGCAGTCGATGATCAGCAGCCGGCCGAGGTGCTCGAAAACGGTCATATTGCGGCCGATTTCGCTGATACCGCCGAGCGCGGTGACGCGCAGCCCGCCTTCGGCCAGCGGACCCGGCGGGGCGAGTTCTTCAGTCACCCGCACCTCACCCGAGCACCGACGCGGCGCGCATGTCGATGGCTAGTTCGTCGACCTCGGCAGCGGTTGCCGGCACCATCGGCAACCGGGGGTCGCCCGCCTCGAAACCCTGCAACCGCAGGCCGGCCTTGACGAAGGTCACCCCGCCGACGCGCCCCATCGCGTTGGACAGCGAGGCGATCGAGACGTTGATCTTACGGGCGGTCTCGACGTCGCCGGCCGCGAACGCCGTCAACATGTCGCGCAACTGACCGGCCGCGAAGTGCGAGATCACGCTGACGAATCCGGTGGCGCCCATGGCCAGCCACGGCAGGTTGAGGGCGTCATCGCCGGAGTAGTAGGCCAATCCGGTCTCGGCCATGATCTGCGCTCCGGCGTGCAGATCCCCCTTGGCGTCCTTGATCGCGACGATGTTGGGGTGTTCGGCCAGTTCGAAGATGGTGTCCGGCGCGATCGGCACCACCGAGCGGGCCGGGATGTCGTAGAGCATCACCGGGAGCGCGCTGGCATCGGCGACCGCGGTGAAGTGCGCCAACAGGCCGGACTGCGAGGGCCGCGAGTAGTACGGGGTCACCACCAGCAGGCCGTGCGCGCCGACCCCGGCGCAGGCCTCGGCCAGGCGGACGCTGTGCTCGGTGTCGTTGCTGCCGGCGCCGGCGATGATGCGGGCCCGGTCACCGACCGCCTCGACCACCGCACGCAGCAGCGTGAGCTTCTCGTAGTCCGCGGTGGTCGGCGACTCGCCAGTGGTACCCGAGATCACCAGACCGTCGCAACCGGCGTCGATGAGGCGATTGGCCAGGCGCACGGCGGCGTCGGTGTCCACCGAGCCGTCCGCGCCGAAGGGGGTCACCATGGCGGTCAGCACGGTGCCGAACTGCGCCTTGGCGTCGAATCCGCTGCTGCTCACGGCCCCAAGATTACCTGGCCCCCGGAGTTGCTCAGACCTCGGTGGCGAGCGGACTGGTCGCGACTTCGGTGCCGTCGGCCAGCGCGCTGATCTGGAAGTCCCCGAACGCCGCCGGAGCCACCTGGGTGAGCAGCCGCAGGCACTCGACGGCCAGCCGGCGGATCTCGACATCGGCGTGCTCGCTGGCCCGCATCGCGATGAAATGCCGCCACGCCCGGTAATTGCCCGTCACCACGATGCGGGTCTCGGTGGCGTTGGGCAACACAGCGCGAGCGGCCTGCCGGGCCTGCTTGCGCCGCAGTATCGCATTGGGTTGATCTGCGAACTTGGCTTCCAGCCGGGCCAGCAGCTCGACATAGGCGGCGCGACTGGCGTCGGCGGCGTCGGTCAGGATCTGCCGCAGTTCCGGGTCATCCTCCATGCCGGGCGGCACCACGACCCGCGAGTCTGGCTCCGGCACGTAGCGCTGCGACAGCTGGGAGAACGAGAAATGCCGGTGCCGGATCAGCTCGTGGGTGGCCGACCGGGAGATGCCGGTGATGTAGAAGGTCACCGAGGCGTGCTCGAGCACCGAGAAGTGCCCGACGTCGATGATGTGCTTGAGGTAGGCGGCGTTGGTGGCGGTGCGCGGGTTGGGCTTCGACCAGCTCTGGTAGCAGGCCCGGCCGGCGAACTCGACCAGGGCCGACCCGCCGTCGGCATCGGTGCTCCACGGCACGTCCGGCGGCGCAGCGAAGTCGGTCTTGGCAATCAATTGCACGCGCAGCGGCGCCGTCTCGGCCACGGCACTCACCTTAAGGCGTGCCCGGCCGGTGTCAGCGCCACCGCGCCCAGACGTAGGGCACCAGCTGAACCGTCAGCCGTTGGGTACCTTCGCGGCGATCTGCCCAGCGATGATCACCGCGGTGTCCTTGGGGTCCGCACTGCAGGTGTTGACGTCGACCACCACGTTGTTGGCTACGGTCAACGCCCGTCCGCAGGCCCAGCTCACGTCGTTGCCCGCATTGTCTTGAGTCGCGATGGTGCTCAGCATGCCGTCGGCTTTGACGATGGGACCGGCGATCCAGGTAGTGCCGCTCTGCAGATGGCTGTATTCGTGGCAGGCCGGCCATTGTTGGGCGGCATTGGCGAAAAATGCGGCAGCCTGCTTGGCCGACGGAAACGCGACGACAGCCTGTTCGGCGAAGTGCTCGAAATCATCACCCTCGCTGAGCGCCTGCTCCCGCACGCCGCTGTAGCCACTGTCGGCGTAGACCGGCTCCTGAGCCGCACCATCGATGGCCAGGCACTCTTGAGGTTGCATGGTGGTGCTGTCGTCCGACAGGGCGGTGTGGGTACGGGTGACGGCCATGTCGGTCGCCGCCATGATCGGATTGATCTGCTCAGGACTGAGCAGCAGCGCCCGCAGGGCGTCTTCGGCGACGGGCGCGACCGTCGTGGTGATGGGCACCGACGAAGGGGTGCTCGGCAAGACTGTTAATACGTGACGTCCACATCCGGTGGCCAGCACCGCGCCCGCGACGACAAACACCCATGCAGATAGAACCCGCATCCGATCACCCCGACATCCCCGACCCCGGATTGGCACGCCAGTGGTCAGCGTTGCCGATCAGTTCCCGGTCGCCACCTTAGCGTCGTCGGAGGTGCTTCGCCGGTGGCGACCGGTCCCTCGACGATCGACGTTTACGTCGTAAGCCCCGGCGGGTATCCCGAGCCAAGGCCGTCGTGGATGAGGCACGCGAGCCTGCCGAACAGCCATCCCACCGGCGATAGGGGTCCCAGTGTTGCTACGGAAGATCGCGCGTCCACTGCTCGCGGCGGCGTTTGTCGGTCAAGGTGTGGACGCGCTGCGCCGGCCGCAGCAAGCCGGAAAGGCGGCCCGTCCGGCGTTCGACGGACTCAAGCGGTTACCCGACCAGATAGCAGCGAAGGTGCCGTCCGACGTTGAAGCATTCGCCAAAGCCAACGCGCTGGCGCAGATCGGCGGTGGCGTCTTGCTGGCAAGCGGCAAGCTGCCACGGATTGCGTCCGCGGTGCTGGCCTGCACGGTCATTCCCGGTAGCGCCGGGACACACATGTTCTGGACCGAAACCGACCCGCAACGCAGAAGCGAACAGCGCAAAGCGTTCTTGACCGACGTCAGCCTGGTCGGCGGATTGATGATCGCGGCCGCCGACACCGAAGGAAAACCTTCGCTGGGCTGGCGGGCCCGTCGCGCCTATCGTCGTGCAGCCGACTCCTTGCCCACCACGTCCGGTGATGCCGTGCTGGAGAGCGTCGGCGAAAAGGTGAGCGCGGGCTTGCTGGCCGGCGTCGAGCACGGCCGAGAGCTCGCCGAGATGGTGGGCGAAAAGGCCGGGCCGCTACTCGAGTCGGCCGGCGAACGGGGAGCGCAGCTCGCGGAAGTCGCCGCCGAACGGGGAACCGAGTTGGCGCAGGCGGCCCGAGAAGGGGCGAGCACACTCGCTGACAGCGCTCACCGCCGCCTTCACCGCTCCCAGCTACGAGGCGGGGCCTTACCGGCCTGATTACTCAGGCGCCCACTGGGGAGAAACCAGCCCCGGGACCGCCTTTTCCGTTGATGTCGCCGAGGACCGCGCTGAATAACTCGAAAACGATGTCGGTGCTCAAACGGGGAGGCGGGCTTACAAAACCGGTGAAGCCCGTACGGATCATGCCAACCAACAGGTCGTCAACGGTGATTGGCGCCCCGTCGTCGCCTGGCTGCCACGCCGGCATTAGTGCGGCGATCCTGCCCGGCCTTCCCCCTAACTTGACGTGACCGCAGTTGAAGCCGGTTGCGCCGCCCTGCGTGCAGATCGGCTGCCCAGGGCCCGGGTCTGGGCCGAGGCCGTTGATCGCAAAGCCCGCGAAATTGGCCAGCGGGGTGATTTTGGCCGAGTCAAACGTGATCACCGCATAGTCCAGTTCGCCGTCGACGGCGGCCACAGTACCTACGGTGTCGTTTGTTCCCTCGGCTACCACCTGCGCACCAGGGCCACCGCAGCTTGCGGCGGTAATGCCAACCAGCTCACCGGTGTTGTCGTGGCCAATGGTGGCCAGGGTGCAGTAGCTACCGTCGACCACGATGCCGGCCCCACCACCAAGGGGGATCGCTGCCGATGCTGTTGGCGCGAGCGGGCACCCGACCATAACCGTCAACAACGAGACAACGCAGAGCCGCCCGAGGCACGCGATCCGCATAGCCTTGCCTCCTTAACCCGCACCGGAATCCACACGCTACAACCGGAGACCGGTAGCACGGTGCTGTCCGCTGAAGTAAGTTCCGCAGTCAAGTGTGACCGTCAACGCGAACGGCGACCATTAGAAGGACAGCACGAGCCGCGAGGACAACCATCGACAACGTAGCTGTTAGGAATGCCTCGGGGCGTGGCGCCTATCCTTCTATGCGCTTTGACGCGCTTGTTCGGCATGGCGCGGCGCCATCGCTTCCATCTGTTCGATCACCGATTTGATGGCCTCCGGCAATTGTGCAAGCGGTGCTTGCACAATTGCTTCCTCCGCCCACGCGACGGCAAAGGCCCGCTTGTACTTGAAGTTGCGGGGGGAGAAGAATAGCCCCCGGTGGTACGGTCAAGGCACGTTAAGACGGGCACGCCCGCAGCGCATCGACCAGGTCACCGCGTTCCCCCACGCTGACGTCGCTCAATCCGAGCCAGTCCGCCATTGAGTTCAGCTCGGCGGCCAGCGCATCGGCCACCCGATCGCGCGGCCGGCCCGCTTCGGCAAACGCCCCGACGACGTGCAGGGCGTCGCGGGCCCGGTCGGCTTTGAGATCCACCCGGCCGACCAGTTCACCGTCCAGCAGGAACGGCCACACGTAGTAGCCGTGCTGCCGCTGCGCGGCCGGGGTGTAGATCTCGATGCGATAGAAGAAGTCGAACAGCCGCTGCACCCTGGGCCGGAAGAAGATCAGCGGGTCGAACGGACACAGTAGCGCGGTCCCGCGGTCGGTTCGTGGAATCGACTGCCCGGCAAGCAGATACGCTGCCGATCCCCAGCCGCTGACGGTCACCGGTTCCAGTTCGCCGGCGGCCACCAGCGCTGCGATCGCCGGTTTGGTCTGGGCGGACGACAGCCGGAAGTAGTCACGCAGGTCGGCTTCGGTGCCCACCCCCAGGGCGCCGGCGGCGCGGCGGACCAACTCCCGTACCGCCTCGTCGTCGTCGACTTCGCGGGCCAGCACGTGTGCCGGGAGCACGTTTTCCACCAGGTCGTAGTGCCGGGCGAACCCGACCCGGGTGGCGGTGGTCAGCACTCCGGCGGCGAACAGCGCCTCGGCCACCCATTTGGTGTCGCTGCGGTTCCACCAGGTTCCCTTACCGGCCTTGGGCTTGGTCGCCAGATGTTCTTCGATCTGTCCGGCGGTGCTGGGGCCCAGCTCGGCGACCGCGGCCACAATGTCGTCGGACAGTTTCGGGTTGGGCCGCACATTGCCCCACCGGCCGTGGGTGTACTGCCGCATCCGCCAGCGCATCAGTGGCCAGTCGTCGACGGACATCAGCGCCGCCTCGTGCGCCCAGTACTCGACCAGCAGTCGCGGTGATCGGGCACTGTGGCTCCACGCGGCGCGGTCCAGCACGCTGCGGTCATAGGGGCCGAGCCGGCTGAACACCGGAGCGTAGTGGGCGCGCACCGCTACCGAGACCGAGTCCAGTTGCAGGACCTGAATACGCGATACCAGCCGTTTCAGGTGCGCCCTGGTGACGCCGGCACGCGGCTTGTCCTCCGTGAATCCCTGTGCGGCAACGGCGATCCGGCGCGCCTGCGCGGCGGTCAGGACTGGCACGAAGTCCGGTGGTAGGTCAGATAGCGGTAGCGCAGGCCGGTTCGGCTGGTCAGCCACTCCCCCGTGCTGGCCTGCCAGGACTGGTCAAGCACCGGCGCCACGGCGTCACCGTCCTGCACCGGCAGGTCGATATCGATCTCGGTCACTTCGCAGTGGCTGGCCAGCGGCAGCGCCAGCGCGTAGATCTCCGCGCCGCCGACCACCCAGATGTCGTCGCCCTCCAAGGCCTGCTCCAGGGTCGGCACGACGGTGGCGCCGTCGGCGAAGTAGTCCGGGTGCCGGGTGAGCACGACGTTGCGCCGATCCGGCAACGGCCGGACTTTGGCAGGCAGCGATTCCCAGGTCAGCCGCCCCATCACCACGGTGTGGCCCACGGTGAGCTGCTTGTAGCGGGCCTGATCCTCGGGCACCCGCCAGGGAATATCGCCGGCACGGCCGATCACCCCGGACTTCGATTGAGCCCAGATCAGACTGACCGTCATACCGCGACGGGTGCCTTGATCGCCGGGTGCGGGTCGTAGTCCCGGATCTCGATGTCGTCGTAGGTGTAGTCGAAGATCGATTCACGCGGCGCCAGAACCAATTGCGGATACGGACGCGGATCGCGACTCAGTTGTTCGGTGACCTGGTCGACGTGATTGTCGTAGATGTGGCAGTCGCCGCCGGTCCAGATGAAGTCGCCGACGCCCAGCCCGGCCTGCGCGGCCATCATGTGGGTCAGCAGCGCATAGCTGGCGATGTTGAACGGCACACCGAGGAACAGGTCGGCGCTGCGCTGATAGAGCTGGCAGGACAGCTTGCCGTCGGCGACGTAGAACTGGAACAGGGCGTGACAGGGGGCCAGCGCCATCTGGCCGATCTCGCCGACGTTCCATGCCGAAACAATGATGCGGCGAGAATCCGGGTCGGTGCGCAGCAGATGCAGCGCAGCCGAGATCTGGTCTACGTGCTCACCCGCCGGAGTCGGCCACGACCGCCACTGCACTCCGTAGACCGGACCGAGATCTCCTGTTTCAGAAGCCCATTCATCCCAAATGGTGACGCCGTGATCGTTCAGCCAGGCGATGTTGGAGTCACCGCGCAGAAACCACAGCAGCTCGTAGATCACCGATTTGAGGTGCACCTTCTTGGTGGTGATCAGCGGGAACCCGGCGGCCAGGTCATAGCGCAACTGGTGGCCGAACAGGCTACGGGTGCCGGTACCGGTGCGGTCTGCCTTCGGAGTTCCGTCGGCCAAAACCAGCCGCAACAGGTCCTCGTACGGGGTTGCGATCGGCACGCCGCCAGCTTACGACGCGGACCGCGGAGTAGAACGGAAGCCATGCCCAGCCACGCTGACACTATTGCCACACCCGACGGCGACTGCCCGGTTCGCCTGTTCACTCCGGAGGGGCCCGGCCCCTGGCCCGGCGTGGTGATGTATCCCGACGCCGGTGGGGTGCGCCAGACCTTCGAGGAGATGGCCGGCGAGTTGGCCGGGTTCGGCTACGCGGTATTGCTGCCGGATGTGTACTACCGGGAGGGCGATTGGGCGCCGTTCGACCTGGCCACGGCCTTCAACGACGCAAAGGAGCGCAGCAGGCTGTTCTCGATGATCGGGAAGGTCACCCCGGAGCGGATGGCGACCGATGCGCAGGCGTTCTTCGACTACCTGGCGGGCCGGCCCGAGGTGTGCGGGGACCGGTTCGGGGTCTGCGGCTATTGCATGGGCGGGCGTACGTCGGTGGTGGTGGCCGGGCGGGTTCCCGATCGGGTGGCGGCGGCGGCGTCGTTCCCCGGCGGCGGCCCGGGCACCGGTGGCCCCGGCCGCCCCCCCCCGCTGGCCGGCCGGGGTGGGGGCCCCCCGTTTGTGGCC
>CAXYUC010000052.1:0-25732 GCA_964292075.1 uncultured Mycolicibacter sp. | reverse complement strand
CCACGCCGAAGGCTTCGGCCCCCCCCCGCCCGGCCGCGACCAGCCCGGGGCCCCGCCCCCCGGCGCCTCGGCGGCGGTCTCGGCGCGCGCGCCGGCGGCTCGCGCACCGCTACGGGCCCGGCGGCGGCGCCGCGCGCAGCTGAAGGACTCCCCCGACGCCACCATGACTCTGGGTGCCGACGACAACGGAACACCCGAGGAGACAATGACATCCGGCTGCTCGGAATCCGGTGCGGGCCCGCTGGGATTCACCGGGACAGCGCAGCGAAGCGACGCGGGAGCAACCGGACTGGCCCGGTTGCGCGGCAACACCTTCGGTGCCGGCCCGGCGGTGCCGCTACTGCCCGAGACCTGGGATCACGACCCCAACGAGGGCTCGACGTCCTAGCCGTGGTGCGACCGCGAACCGAACCGGCGCCGCCCGCGCGCCGCGAAGGCACGCATGGCCCCTAGTGCGATCGCCATCCGGCGTTTCGACGACGGATACCACAGCAATTCGGCCTTCTGGGTGGGAAGTCGCGGCGACGTAATGGCTTGCTGCCGGCAGTATTTGATGATTCCGGAGGCACCCCCGGCGCGGTAGCCGATGCCGGATTCCTTCCAGCCGCCCATCGGCAGCCCCGGACAGAAGACATTGACCAAGGCATCGTTGACGTTCACCGCGCCCACTTCCAGCCGACGCGCCAGCCGCTCGCCGCGGCGCTTATCGCCTGTCCACACCGTCGCCGACAATCCGTACGGCGAGTCGTTGGCCAGCCGGATGGCCTCGTTCTCGTCGGCGACCTTGATCACCGGCAGGGTCGGCCCGAACGTCTCTTCGGTCATGCACGTCATGGACGAGTCGACGTCGGCGATCACGGTAGGGGCGAAGTAGGTCCCCACGCCGGTCGCCTTACCGCCCGTGACCACCCGGGCGCCGGCGGCCCTCGCCTGCTCGACGTGGCGCGCCACGATGTCGCGCTGCGCCGCAGTCGCCATCGCCCCGGTGTCACCGTCCTGGCCCTGCTGCACCTCACCGACCCGGGCAGCCAGCTTCGCGACGAATTCGTCATAGACCGGCGCTTCGACGTAGACACGCTCCACCGACACACAGACCTGCCCGGAGTTGAACATTCCGCCCCACGCAATGCCGTTGGCGGCACGGTCGAGATCGGCGTCGGCCAACACGATCGCCGGGTCCTTTCCGCCGAGCTCCAAGCCGTACGGGATCAGCCGCTGCGCACAAGCCACCGCGACCTTGCGCCCGGTGGCCGTCGATCCGGTGAACTGTAGAAAGTCGGCGTGCTCGATCAGCGCCTGGCCGGTCTCGCCGTAGCCGGTGGTCAGGCCGAGCACCGGTGGTGCACCGATCTCGGCCCAGCCGCGCACGAACTCGACCGCCGACAGCGGCGTCACCTCGGAGGGCTTGAGCAGCACGGCCGCGCCGGCCGCCAAGGCCGGCGGCACGTCGAGGCCGGGCATCGCGAACGGGAAGTTCCACGGCGTGATGACCCCGACCAGCGGGTAGGGACGATAGGCGGTGGTGAACCGCTTCACCCGGTAGATCGGGCTGTGCGCCTTGGGATGACGGTCGGCGAGAAACTCCTTGGCATTCTTGGCCCAGTAGGCGACGGCATCTGCCGTGGCAACCGCCTCCAGGCTGGCGTCGACGTGCGATTTGCCGGTCTCGGAGATCAACACCTCGGTGATGCGGTCGGCGTGATCGAGGATCCAGTCCTGCCACGCCAACAGCCACCGCTTGCGGCCGGTCGGCCCGAGCGCCTCCCATTCCGGTTGGGCTGAAAGGAGTTGGGCGGCCTTGGCGGCCACCGTCGCGGGGTCGTCAATCGGCACGGTGCCCGACACCGCCCCGGTGGCGGGATTGTGCACGGTGATCATCGACTCGGCCCTGGATTGCACTGCGGTCATGGTGTGCTCCCGATCTCGACCCTGCGGAAAGGCTGTGACCTCGCCGTATGTGATCGTGGATTGCTGCCACGGAATTTGTCAAGGTCAAACATCACGGGAACTTTGCCCGACGTGGCCGAAGTACAGGGAAATCCCCGTATCCCCTCCGTGACGAGTGGCCGACTGGTTGAGCGGGTCTGAATGACCCGTCCAAAGTGACTCAGCTCGGGACTGATCGTCCAGGCACGCTGGCCCTGGACTGCCAGCATCAGGCCGAGATCGGGGAGAATCCCGCGCCGGGGCCACCAGTGCTATTGACGTCGTCGAGGATGGCGCTGAACTTCGTCACATATATAAGTTGGTGCGACGGGTAGGGGATCGGGCCGACGTTAGGGGCGAAAAAGCCGCCGGTGACCAGGCCGACCAGCAGGCCATCGGAGGTGACCGGGGCACCGTTATCGCCGGGCAAGTAGTTGCCCCCGCCCGTTCCCATATGCGTGCCAGGGCCGTCGAAACTGGTTTTACGGCCGCAGAATTCACCGCTGGCCGCGCCGAATCGGCACTCTGGCTGGTGCCATTCCGGGTCGGGGCCGATGCCGTTGATGACGAATCCGGCGAAGTTGGCGATCGGCGTGATCTTGGCGGGGTCGAAGTGGATCACCGCGTAATTTAGGTCACCGTTAGCGGCCACCACGGTACCCACCGCCCCGAGGTCCTCTGAGCCCGCGGCATCCACTGGGGAGTCCGGTCCGCCGCAGCTCGCGGCGGTGAAACCGACCAAATCCCCGGTCTTGTCGTGGCCGATGGCGGTCAGGGTGCAATAGGTGGCGTTGACAATAATCCCCGCCCCACCGCCCAGCGGGAGTGCCGCCGAGGCTAAGGGGGCACACATCACGGCCAACAGGGACACGAACACGCACACCCCGACCCACCAGCGATATCCCACCCGCATCACCGAAACCCTATGCCCTGCTCCCGGGTCGTTGGTCACTCGTTCAGTCATGCCATCAGGGATCTCAGCATGGAGCGAAACCCATCCCAATCATCGCGGCAGGGCAGCGGCGGCCATGCTGGTTCCGAGACCCAAGAAACAGGACTGGGGGCGCGGCGCGGTCAATCGCGAGCATCCTGGTGAAACAAGTGCGGAAGTAGAAGTATCCAGACCCGCCACCGCCGGCGATCGCAGTCAAGGCAGGTATTTTCGCGCTGCGCCGGCCAGTCGCGGTTACAGCCCGGAGGGAAGGTCGAAGAAGTCCGCACCCGCAGCGGCATCACCGGCCCCGCCACCGAATATGTCGCCGAGCACGATGTCCGGGATCGACTCGAACGTGGTGGGGATCAGGCTGAGGTCCGCCAAGCCCATGTGCTCCATAGCCCCTGCGATGGCCGACTCCGAGCCGCCGGTGACGGCGGTGTCGAGGCCCTGGGCAGCGGAGAGCACCGATGCGGCGTCGTTGGCCCAGCTCTGGTCCAACGGCTCGAAGACCAGCTGGTCGACCAGCGAGGACAGCGACCCTGAATCGCTGGCATCCGGGGACGGCAGGAGACTCAGCAGATGCGACACGTTGCCCATCAGCTCGGACTGGCTGGTGACGAGCTGGGACAGATGCTCTTGCTGATCGCTCGGGGCATCCGAGACGTCGATGCCGGCGAGCACCGACTTCACGTCGCTGAAGTCCGAAGCGGCGGTGCTCAGAGGGTCATTCGAGCCCGTGGTATCGCTGGCGGCCGCCGAGCCGCCGCCGGATGTGCCGATACCGAGCCAGTCATCGAACAGTGTCATCGCATTGTTCCAGTCGGTGGAATTGCCTTGGAACACCGCTCCGTAGACGTTATTCAACAGCGCCCCGGCGTCTGGGGACGCTAAGTCAACCCCGCCGATGTCAATGGGGCCGGTCGCGTCCGGGTTGAACAGCGGCGCCGAGCCTGTGCCGAAGTTGAGGAGATCGACAACCTCTTTGCCGCTATCGCCAACCGCAAGAAGCGACATCGCCGCGCCGTTGTCCTGGCCGGGTTGAACGATGGAGACCTCGAATCCGGGGAACCAGCTGTTTTCGATGTTCAAGTAACCCGGTCCGCCGACGACAGGGGTGTGGTGAATGTGTCGTTCGATCCAATACTGCCGAGCAGCGATGAAGCCGGTGAGCTGTCATACCCACCCGCTATCGGTGTGGTGCCCAGCCCCAGCGAATTGCCGGGGTCCGACAGCGTCGCCGCAGGCAGCAGGCCGACGGTCTCATTGCTGCCAGTCAGTGTCACCGTCCAGCCGTTGATGTCATCGGTGCTGTCGTCGGCGTGGGCGATACCCGCTCCGATCAGGGCGGCAGCTACTGCCGCTCCGCCGACCAAGCCGGCACCGGTTCCGTATCGGCGAACGCGATCGACGTGCATTTCTCAAACCCTTCCACGAATCACAGCAATCGCCCCGTCAGAGATGCGAAGGGACGCTACGCCGGCATCCTCGCAGTTAGCTGGCTTTATGCTGGACAACGCCTCGCAGGCCGCGATCCTGAAATACTGTCTCCGACAGCCGTTAATACCCAGGACATGCATTAGGAACCTGTTCGCAAACGCCGCTTCTGATAGGAAGCCGGCCCCGCGCTAGGGGCAACCGATGGGCGAGAGATGATTCACGCCAGCCAGGGCGTCAACTCCGTGAGTCATGTCCTCAATCCCGAAATATGTGGGGCGGGCGCGCGCCAACGAGTCGTGATGGGTGCGGTGGCCTTGTCCGCCCTGATCGCTTCCACCTGGCTCCCGAGCACCACAGCCGGCGCCGACGACAAGGCTCTGCTGGGCGGTGGGGCTGGGATCGTCGTGAACGACACTCCTTGCACCCTGACCACGATCGGCCACGACAAGAGCGGGGACCTCGTGGGATTCACCGCCGGGCACTGCGGCGGGCCTGGTGCTGAGGTCTCGGCCGAGGGAACACCCGACGCCGTGGGGACCGTGGTGGCTACCGATGACTACCTGGACTACGCGGTGATCAAATTCGATCCGGCCAAGGTGACACCAACTGCCAACTTCGCCGGGTTTGCCATCAACGGCATCGGCCCCGACCCGCAATGGCGACAGCGGACCTGCACCCAGGGAGCGGCCACTGGAAACTATTGCAGCGGGATCATTACCATGCCGGTTCCGGGTCCGGCCCGCACCATGCCCGCCCCCTATGAGCCCGGCGATGACGGGCGGCCGGTCACCGCCGACGACCTACTGATCGGCCTGGCCCACCGCGGCTTCACCGAGCCCGGTGACCCTTTTTACGGCCACCCGATCTCAGAGACCAAGGTGATCTTGTTCAGCGCCATCCTCAACGATATCGTCGCCAAGGGCAGTCCCGGCGCTGGGTTTTCGCCCGTTCCGCCGGCCTGAGGGCACCATCTCACCGAGCCAACTGCCAAACACACAAGTCCGGCGGCTACGTAGCCACTCGCTGCCCATGTGAGTGACTCGTGCGCAGTCGATTCATTCGCAGAAAAGCCGAGACGCCGCTGCACCCAGCCTGCTACCGACGGCCATCGGGCACCGGCCTTATCCCGGACCACACGGGGGTAGGTTCCCGACTTGCAAGCAAGGTCATAGCTCTATCACCCCATCCCCCTGTAACGCTGTCGAGCGGCAATACCGGCGAACGGACTGGTACCGGTGCGTGGTCAATTCGGTGCGAGTTGCACCGAGCTGATCCCCTCATCGCCGAGCGCGGAATAGAGCTCACGCCCGCGGTCTACCGCGTCGTACATCAACGCCCCGAACGGATCTCGCTGCAACTGACGGCGGCCTTATGCAACATCCTCGGCTGCGGGGTCGGAGACCTGGTCACACTGAATGGCCCGTCCAAAGGTTGACTCAGCTCGGGCCTGATCGTCCAGGAGCGCTGGCCCTGGACTGCCAGCATTAGGCCGAGATCGGGGTGAATCCCGCGCCGGGGCCACCAGTGCTATTGACGTCGTCGAGGATCGCACTGAACTTGACGATGCCGGTACTCCAGCCTGGAGCTACGGGTACGTCAAACATGTGGAGATATATGCCATTCCAGATCATGCCGACCAGCAGGCCATTCGAGGTGACCGGGCCGCCGTTATCACCGGGCTGATAGTTGCCCCCATTCATGGACCGCCCCGGGCCGGGGCCGGGGAAGGTGGCGCGGTCGCTGCAAAACTCACCGGTGGCGGCACCGAGCCGGCACTCGGGCTGGCCATGTTCCGGGTCAGGGCCGATCCCGTTGATGACGAAACCGGCGAAGCTAGCAATCGGGGTGATTTTCGCGGGGTCGAACTTGATCACCACGTACCTCAGACGAGGGGTGTTGGCAGGGGCCACCACGGTGCCCACCGGGCCGAGGTTTTCCCAGCCCTCAGCAACGACTGGGGAGTCCGGTCCGCCGCAGCTCGCGGCGGTAAAACCCACCAGGTCCCCCGTCTTGTCGTGACCGATCGTGGCCAGCGTGCAGTACGTGCCGTTGACGATGATGCCTGCCCCGCCCCCTAACGGGAGCGCCGCCGAGGCGACCGGAGCACACAACACGGCCAACAGGGACACGAACACGCACACCCCGACCCACCAGCGATATGCCACCCGCATCACCGACCCCTATAGCCCCCTGCCCCGGTGCTTACTGACGCTATCTAGCCGCACCTCGGCATGGTCCGGATTTCACAGACAGATGTGAACCACGATTCCACAGAAATTTGGCAGGAGATCACCAGTCCGCTCCCACCATGTCAACGGCGAAATCGCTTCAGCTCGAAACAATTTCGCTATGGCACCGCACGATGTGTCGTGATAGCTTCGGTCCACCAGTTCCTGATGAGAAGCAGTGATCTGCATGGGGGTTTTGGGGTGTCCGCTCAGGGTGTGCGCCGGTTCGGCGCAGGTGCGGTTTGTGTCGGCGGTGCCATCGCCACGGCGGTAATGCTCGGGTCGGGTGCCGCTCACGCTGCCCCAGGTAGTGACGTTGTCGATTTCACCAGTGCCACCAGTGGTTCGGGGCTGGACTGGTTGTGGGCCGACGCGGCGAACCTGCTCGGCGACCCGGCCCTCAGCGGCGCGGCCGACGCCACCGACACCACCAGCTCGAATGACCCGTTGAGCACAGCCGTCACGGATTTCACCGACGCCAAAACGGTGCTCGCCGGCATCGACGTCTCCCACGCCCCGAGCGACCTTCAGTCTGGACTCTCCCCGTACCTCACCAACCAAATGGACACGTTGAGCACGGATTTGCAGCTCTTGAATGGTTCCGTCGGACCGGTGGAGTCCACGGTGTTGGCGGACACCGGTCCACTGTCGAGCGTGATCGACCAGTGGTTTTTCGAGCCGCTCAACCAGAGCTGGGCCAACGATGCTCAGGCCTTACTCACCGCCGATCAAGGGCTCGCCACCGCGATCACCAGCGGTTCGGAATCAGACATCACGACCGCGCTTCAACAGGTAAACGGAGCCGACGCCAATATTCTCCCCACCGAGTTCGAGTCGATACCGTTCATGGTCATCGGCGACTTGTTCGGCGGCGGAACTGGTGATGCCGTTGCCACCTCGGCTCTCTTCGACCTTCCGTTCGGGTCATGACCCTGGCATGGCACTGCGTTCTTTGGGGTCGCCGCAGTCGGAGCTGTCAAATGGGTTGCGTTATTCCCGAAAACTCGTCGGAATACGACCCAGAGCGTCTCATTGCCACTCCGAATTGGAACCACTAATGATCCGCAAAAGCCGCCGCACCGCGCGACCGATCGGCCAATGGAGCATGGCGGGTGGCGCCCTAGTAGCTGGCGCGTTAGTTGGACTGTTCGCCGCGACACCCGCCCGTGCTGAGGTGGTCGATACCACCGATGCCACGCCCGCCGAACTGCTGAACATGAGCAGCGACGCCGTGACTCAGGCCAATCAACTATTGAGCCAAGCGGACCTTTCCAACGTCTCCAACGCGAGCGACGTAGGGAGCTTCATCGCCAATCAAACGAGCCTTCAAGACGCCATGTTGCAGTGGAACCATTCAGCCTTGACGCAACAAGCGGAAATTCTTTCCAACGCTAGCGCTTTTGGGTCCCAGCTGGACACCTGGCTATTTTCCTACGCGGATCAGCCTGTCTACCAAGCCGATCAAGCCGTCCTCCAGGCCGACCAAGCATTCGATGCCGCTCTGGCGAACCTCACATCTGAGTCAGTAGTGTTGCCAGTTAGCGTGACCGACTTCCAGGTACTCGGAGCCTACCTACCACTCGACTTCATCGACGCCGTTGCCGCGATGATTCAGGGCATCTGACACTTAGCCGGTGTTCCATTGCTTAAGCACGTGAGGTGAGCCCCTCGTAACGGTCCAGTTGTGGTGCGACCATGATGCCCGGTTCGGGCAGGAAGAATCGGCAACGCGCCCGCACCGTTAACTGGCGATCGGGATGAATCCGCTGCCGGGTCCGTCGCTGGCATTGACGTCGGCGAGGATCGTGCTGAATTTCGTCAAGTAGGTGACCGGCCTCAGAGGCTCCCACCTGTGGACTCCGATCGCGCCGCCGTTGTATGCCATGCCGATCAGCAGACCGTCCATGGTTACCGGGGCTCCTACATCGCCTGTGTCAAATTGCGCTCCCATGATCATCATGAACGGCAATTCGACGAATTTGATGGGGCCGCAGCCGGGGTGAGCCCTTCGCCAGCCCGGACGGCCGCGCCACATTCGAATTACTTACCGCCGCTGATGAATTGCGCTGTCGATGGCGCCGCGACGGAGATCACGATGTCTTCAAATCCCCCTTGCCTGTGGCCGGTGACCGGTGACCGGTGACCACCGCTGTCCGTTCTCACTGAACCTGCGGCAGAGTTCTCATCAAACCGGGGGTGCGTGACCTTCGGGTGATCGACCGCACATAAGAGTATATATCGACGGCCTGCTTGTATATACTGGCTTGGTGGCAAAGCATCTGATCGACCTTGATGAGCAGGCATTGGAAATGGCTCGCGCTGAGCTTGGGACTTCCTCGATCAAAGAGACAGTGAACGTGGCTCTGCGCCGCGCGACGTCCCACCGAGTCCAGCACGTGGCGGCCGCACTGGACGTGTTGGCCGCCGCATCATCAGAAGATCGCGCCGCCGCATGGCGCTGACATTTGTTATAGACACCAGCGTGATCAAACGACTCGGCCAGCCCGCAGTGCGGGAGGTCGTGCAACCCCTAGCCGCGGCTGGCGAACTCGGCCGCGCCCGTATAACCGATCTCGAGGTCGGATATTCCGCCCGCAATCAGGCCGAGCGGGAAGGCCTAATAGCAGCGTTGGACACATTCGAGGCCCTGGAATCGACGGAATCGCATCACCGCCGCGCGCTCCAGGTACAGCGGTTACTCGCTCAGCGAAGCCAGCGCGGTCGCAAGATACCTAACCTACTCATCGCCGCCGCCGCCGAAGAACACGGACTTACCGTCCTGCACTACGACGCCGACTTCGACCTGATTTCCGCCGTTACCGGCCAACCTTGCCGTTGGGTGGTGTCCGCGGGCACGATCGACTAGAGCGTCCTGAAGGTACGCCGCGAGCGCCGGAGCTCAACCCGAACGTGCCCGAGATTCGATGAGAACCCTGCCCCAGACTCAATGAGAACGGACAACCGCGCTGCTGATCGTCCTGCCCGGCGCACTGAGCGGCCGGGTAGGCATGACCCACCTGCCCACAACTAGTGACTCCGGCCGCGCGAACTTCGAGCAATCCGCGAACACATGGGCGGTGACGCTGTGGTTGAGCAGCTCGCAGAGCGGGCGATCGCATCCTGGGGTGACGGCACGGGCCACGCCGACCTCGCTGCCAGCGAGCTGGGCAGCCTGTTCGGCGACCTCATCGACACCGGCATCAACGACCACGGCCACCAGTGCGGGGTTATGCCACATCGAGAGGACGCCACCAGACTCCGTCAGTCGAGCGCTGACTCCCCGATTCGTCCACGCGACACCCAAGTTCGATCAGAGTCATGTTGACGCAGAAAAAGCTGGCCACGAATCGTGACCGTGACCAGCTTCTTCCTTTGTGGAGCTGCCGGGAATCGAAGCAGACTCAAATTTCGCCTTGAACTGGGAAAACATCGGATCTCAGCACGCGAAACAACGCCCAACGACGTGTCGCGACCTGGGAGTACAGCGAAAGGTGTTGACGGCGTCAACGCGGTGGTGGCCGAGCAGTACCGATGTTTGGATGCCTTTGGTGCCGCCCGTGAAGCCACACGAGAGTACGATTCGCCTGCTGCGACTGCTGCGTTTATTGCGTTTGATCCGTACCATGGGAGCATGACGCTGAAGGGCCTCCACGAACCTGTAGCGCCGTCACGTGCCGGCCAGGCGCTAGGCGAACTCGATGCACTGCTCGCCGAACATGGTCCCGCCGATGTGCCCGTGGCGGTCAGTGGTGCCCCAGATGTCGTTCACCTGCCCCACGACATCGCCATGATCCTGCGCGAGGTTCTCGTCAGCTTCGCCACCGGCACACCAGTCGCCGTGCTGCCTACACACGCCGAGCTGACCACCCAGCAAGCAGCGGACTTGCTGAACGTCTCACGCCCGTACGTGATCAAACTGCTTGACGCCGGAGAACTCGCACACCGCAAGGTCGGGACCCATCGCCGCATACGTATTGATGATCTGCAGGCATACCAACGCGCTCAGGCCCTCGCTGGTAAGCGTGCCGCCGACGAGCTGACCGAACTGTCCCAGAATCTCGGGCTGTACTGAGGTGCCAGTCGTCGTTCTGTACGACGCCAACGTGCTATACCCATCGACAATGCGTGACGTGCTCATTCGAGTCGCTCAACTAGGGGTCTTCCAAGCACGGTGGTCGGAGATGATTTTGAATGAGGCGCTAGGCAACCTCGCGAAGAATCGCCCCGACCTGAGCCTCGACCTCCTGGACCGGACACGCACGCTGATGAACCAGGCAGTGCCCGACTGCCTAATTGAAGGTTTCGAACCTCTCATCAACGGGCTGAACCTGCCGGACGCGGACGACCGCCATGTCCTCGCTGCCGCCATCACCGGCCAGGCGCAGGTGATCGTCACGATCAACCTCAAGGACTTCCCGTCGAGCGAACTGGACAAGATACGGCATTGAGGCCAAGCATCCCGATGCGTTCCTCCAGGACGTGATCGCAGTCGCCGGGTCCCGAGTACGCCAGGCAGTGGCCGATGCCGCTGCGGCATGCAGGAATCCGCCGTTCACTCCCGGCGACATCATCGACCGGCTAGACCGAGACGGGATGCCGATTTCTGCTGCGCTACTACGCGACCCAGCCGAGCGCTGACTGCCCGATTCGGCCCCGCGACACCCAAGTTCGATCAGAGTACTTGACACAGACAAAGATGCTGGCCACGAATCGTACCCGTGGCCAGCATCTTTCCGTGTGGAGCTGCCGGGAATCGAACCCGGGTCCTACGGCATTCCCTCAAGACTTCTCCGTGCGCAGTTCGCTATGTCTCTACTTGGATCTCCCGGTCACGCGAACAAGCCGAGATGACGATCCCAGTCGCTGTTGGTGTCCCGATACATCCCGCGACCGGACGTATCGGTGGATCCCTCTAGTCGATGCCAGGGTCCGGGCCGAGGGAGCTCCCGGTCTGACAGGCCCGCCTCGCTTAGGCAGCGAGGGCGAAGTCGCTCTGAAGAGCGACCTTAGCCGGCGTAAGTGCCTTGGCGCTTACTTGTTTACAGCGACGCTTACGGTGGTCTCCTGCCTGCACCGGCACGCTTCCCTTGATTCGACACACGCAGTCGAAACCTTTCAGCCCCCTGTCTTGGGTGATTGCCACCGACCGTCGGCGGACACTTCATGGTACGCGGTTGCAACGACAGACCGACGCCCGTTCATTCCATCGGCGCCGCAGTGTCACCGCGCGGTGATCATCGCCACGGCCACCGCCGCCAGCACCATGCCGATCACCTGTCCGCGATGGACCCGCTCGCGCAGCACCACAATGGCCAGCACCACCGTCACCGCGGGAAACAGCGAGATCAGCACGCTGGCCAACGACAGGTCCGATCCGCGCAGCGCCAGCAGCATCGCGACATTGGCTGCGGTGTCCGACAGCCCCGCCACCAGCGCCAGCCTCAACGGCCGGCCGGTGGGCACCTGCAATTCACGCGCCCCGGTCGCCGCGGTGAACACCAGCACCGCGGCGGCCACCCGCGCGAACGCCAACGGCCACAGCCCGGAATCGTCCGGCGCCTCGTGGATGAACACGAAGTCCAAGCCGAACGTCACGCCGGCGCCCACGGTCAGCCACGCCACCTTGCGGGTGAACCGGTGCGGTCGGACGTCCTCGTCGGTGGCCTGTCGGCTCACCAGCGCCACCGCCAGCAGTGCCAGCACGATCCCGCCGTTGGCCACCGCCCCGGGCCGCTCCCCCTGGATCAAGCCGACCCCCACCGGAACCCCGGCCGTCAGCACCGCCGAAATCGGGGACACCACCGAGATGGGCCCGGAACCCAGCGCGGCGTAGAACCACCAGCCGCCCAGACCCAGCGCGACACCGGAGGCCAGGCCCCAGCCAATCGCCCCCGCCGGAATCGGGCCGCCCACCGCAATAGCGAGCGTGCCCAGCAACACCAGCGCCACCGGGTAGGAGACCAACACCACCCGCAGCGCGGGTACCCGGCGCGCGGCGAGGCCACCAGCGAAATCGCTGACCCCGAAACCGGCCGCTGACAACAGCGCCAGGACGGCGCCGGTCACATGCCCTTGGCGCGCCGGCCCAGCGCCCGGGTCACTTCGCGCTGCGCATCACGCTTGGCGAGGTCCTGCCGCTTGTCATGGGCCTGCTTACCGCGCGCCAGCGCCAGTTCGACCTTCACCTTGCCTTCGGTGAAGTACACCGACAGCGGCACCAGGGTGAGATTGCCGTCGCGGATCTTGCCGATCAGCATGTCGATCTGGCGTCGATGCAACAGCAGCTTGCGGGTGCGGCGGGGATCGTGATTGGTCCAGGTCCCGTGGTGGTACTCGGGAATGTGCATGTTGCGCAGCCACACTTCGCCGTCGTCGACGGTGGCGAACGCATCGACCAGTGAGGCCTGCCCGGCTCGCAGGCTCTTCACCTCGGTGCCCACTAGCGACACCCCGGCCTCGTACACGTCGAGGATCGAGTAGTTGTGTCGCGCTTTGCGATTCGACGCAACGATCTGCTTGTCCGGCTTCTTCTTGCTGCCCTTGTCCGCCGCTTTCTTAGCCATCGCTACCGCCGCACATACAGCCGAAGCGTCACGTAAGCGGTCGCTCCGGCCATCGCCGCACCCAACAGCAGCAGGATCGGCGAGATGTAGAGGATGTCGGCGTAGTCGATCCGCGCGATCAGATGCGCTTGATAGAACTGGCTCAGCGCGTTGTCGAGGAACGCCGCCCGCACCACGATCAACCCGATGATCGCGATGATCACCCCGATCGTCGCGGCCAGCACCGCCTCCACCAGGAAGGGCAGCTGCGTATACCAACGGCTGGCGCCCACCAGACGCATGATCGAGACCTCGGTGCGCCGGGTGTAGGCGGCGACCTGAACCATGTTGGCGATCAACAACACCGCCCCGACCGCTTGCACCAGGGCGATCGCGAACGCGGCACTGCTCAATCCGTCGAGCACGGCGAACAGTCGGTCGATCAGTTTCTTCTGGTTGAGCACGCTGAGCACACCAGGTTGGCTCTGCATCGCGGCGTCGAAATCCTTGCTCTGCTCCGGATTTTCCAGCTTGACGATGAACGACGCCGGGAAGGAGTCCTTGCTCGCCACGTCCTTGAACTCGGGGAACTTGCGGATCGCGTCGGCGTAGGCGTCGTCGGAGTTGAGGTAGCGCACCGATTTCACGTCATTGCGTGTCTCGATCTGTTCCCGCAGCGCCTTGCACGCCTGACCTTCACAGTTCGGGTCGTCGGCCGCGACGTCGGGGTTCAAGAACACCTGCGATTCCACCCGGTCCAGGTAGATGTTGCGGGACTGATCCGCCAGGCGGACCACCAGCAGACCGCCGCCGAACAGCCCGATCGAAATGGCCGTGGTGAGGATCATGGCCACCGTCATGGTGACGTTGCGACGCAGGCCGGTCAGGACCTCGTTGAACAGGAATCCAAAGCGCACGTCAGCGGTCCATTCCGTAGACGCCGCGCTGTTCGTCGCGCACCAGCCGCCCCAGTGACAGTTCGACGACACGCTGGCGCATCGAGTCGACGATGTGGTGGTCGTGGGTCGCCATCAGCACCGTGGTTCCGGTGCGGTTGATCCGCTCCAGCAGATCCATGATGTCCTCACTTGTTTCCGGGTCGAGGTTTCCGGTCGGCTCGTCGGCCAGCAGCACCAGGGGCCGGTTGACGAAGGCCCGGGCGATCGCCACCCGCTGTTGCTCACCGCCGGACAGCTCGCCCGGCAGCCGATTCGCTTTGCCGGACAGCCCGACCATCTCCAGAACCTCGGGGACAACCCGGTTGATCATCCCCGGTTTCTTGCCGATGACCTCGAGGGCGAACGCGACGTTCTCGAACACGGTCTTCTGCTGCAATAACCGGAAGTCCTGAAACACGCATCCGAGCACCTGCCGCAGGCTGGGGATGTGGCGGCCGGGCAGCTTGTTGACGTGAAACTTCGACACCTGAATATCGCCCGAGGTGGGCGTCTCCTCGGCCAGCAGCAGTCGCATGAACGTCGACTTACCCGACCCGGACGGGCCGATCAGGAATACGAACTCGCCCTTGTCGATTTTGACGTTGACATTGTCCAACGCCGGACGGGCCGACGATTTGTACTGCTTGGTGACATGGTCGAGCGTGATCATCACGGCACGCAGTTTAGCCGTGCGAGGCGCCCGGACCGGGCGGGGACGCGGGTGTGGGCGAGCCGGGCGCGGGCTGGCGAGCATCCGGCGGTGCCGTTGGGGGCGTCTCGGAAGCCGGCGGGTTCGGTCCGGGTTCCTCCGGCGGGGCGGGCGCAGGCGGTGGGCACAGCGGCGGACAGAACGGGAATCCCGGCACCGGTGTCGGGGTCGGCGGTTCACCTACCGGGGGTTCCGGCGGGGCAGGGGGCTCGGTCGTGGTGGGCGTGGGTGTGACGGTCTCGGTGACGGTGACCGGCGGCTGCTGCAGTTTGGTACGCGGCACCCAGGTATAGGCCGGGTCGGGGATAAATCCCGGCGGCACCACCTGCGGGGCCGGCGGCGGCTTCGGCTCCTCCCGGTAGGTGTCGTAGACCCACCACACTCCGAGGAAGGCAATGATCAGCACCACCGTGGAGGTGCGGACCCGGCCGCCGAACAGATACGCCGGCCATTTCCACCGCTTGCCGGCTGCCGCCTCTGGCTGCTCCGGGGCGTCATCGGGCTTTCTGATGCTGAGTTTCACAGTGTCTCCACCGGCTTCACATCACCGGCGGTCACGACGCCGGCCCACGCCAGTGCCCGCACCAACTGGATGGGCAGCCGGGGTCCCACTGCGAATTGCTTCCCGGGCAGGGTGCGGGCCACCATCCGCAGGTTGACGACACCGAGCTCGATGCTCTCCACCCCCATGATCGATGGCTGGTCCAGCAGCAGATCTCGCAGCGGGGCGTCGGCCTCGCGGGCGTTCTCACACACCTGGTGCAGCACCTCGTTGACCCGGGTCAGGTCGGCGCTGGTGGGCACCGGGATGTCGACGACGGCGCGCGCCCAGTCCTTGGACAGGTTGAGCGACCGGACGATGTTGCCGTTCGGCACGTTGTAGACCTCGCCGTTGGGGGTGCGCAGCTTCGTCACCCGCAGCGTGACCTCCTCGACGGTCCCGAGCGCCTCAGTCGGTGCTCCCGCCATGGACAGCTGCACCAGATCGCCGAAGCCGTACTGCTTTTCGGTGATGATGAAGAACCCGCTCAGCAGGTCCTGCACCAGTTTTTGGGCGCCGAAACCGATCGCGCCACCGAGCACCGCGGCCGGCCCCACCAGCGAGCCGACCGGAATGTCGAGGATGCTGGTGATCTGGACGGCGACCATCACGCACAGCAGCACCACCGACACCCACGAGATCACCGAGGCGACTGCCTGGCGGTGCTTGGAGGCCTCCGAGCGCACCAGCGCGTCGCTGGCCGCAAAGCCGCGTTCCAAACGCCGGGTGACGCGGCGCGCCGCCCAGGTGATGAACCGCGATGCCAGCGCCGCCCCGATCAACAGCAGGGCGATCCGTAAGCCCTTGGTGATGACCCACTCGCCGATCTCACCGCGCCACAAGGCATGCCAGCGCTGTCCCGGGGAGAAGGCCACGACCATGCGCTTAGTCGCCTTCGGGCCTGTTGCGCCACCGGATGCCGGCCTCCAGGAATCCGTCGATGTCGCCGTCGAGCACCGCGGCCGGGTTGCCGACTTCGTATTCGGTACGCAGGTCCTTGACCATCTGGTACGGGTGCAGCACGTAGGAACGCATCTGGTTGCCCCACGAGCTGCCGCCGTCGCCCTTGAGCGCGTCCATCTCGGCTCGCTCCTCAGATCGCTTGCGCTCCATCAGCTTCGCCTGCAGCACCCGCATCGCCGAAACCTTGTTCTGCAGCTGCGACTTCTCGTTCTGACAGGTGACGACGATCCCGGTCGGAATGTGGGTGAGCCGCACCGCCGAGTCGGTGGTGTTCACCGACTGACCACCCGGGCCGCTGGAGCGATAGACATCGACCCGGACATCGCCCTCGGGGATGTCGATGTGGTCGGTGGTCTCCACCACCGGCAGCACCTCGACCTCGGCGAACGACGTCTGCCGGCGCCCCTGGTTGTCGAAGGGGCTGATTCGCACCAGCCGGTGGGTGCCCTGCTCCACCGAGAGGGTGCCGTAGGCGAAAGGCGCGTGGACCGCGAACGTGGCGCTCTTGATCCCGGCCTCTTCGGCGTAGGAGGTGTCGAACACCTCGACGCCGTACTTATGCTGCTCGGCCCAGCGGATGTACATCCGCATCAGCATCTCGGCCCAGTCCGCGGCGTCCACACCGCCCGCACCGGAACGGATCGTCACCAGCGCCTCGCGCTCGTCGTACTCACCCGAGAGCAGGGTGCGCACTTCCATGGCGTCGATGTCCTCGCGCAGCTTGGCCAGTTCGGCGTCGGCGTCGGCGACCGCTTCAGTCTGGCTCACGCCGGTTTCTTCAGCCGCCAACTCGTAGAGCACCGGGAGGTCGTCGACGCGTTGGCGCAGCTCCTCCACCCGGCGCAACTCGGCCTGGGCGTGTGACAGCTCGCTGGTCACCTTCTGGGCGCGCGTCTGGTCATCCCACAGATTCGGGTCGGAAGCCTCGCGCTCGAGGTCGGTGATACGGCTGCGCAGTCCGTCGACATCCAGCACCCGCTCCACCGTGGTCAAAGTGGTGTCGAGGGCGGCGATGTCGGGCTGGCGGTCTGGTTCCACGTTTATCGAGGTTACCGGCGACCATTGGCGTGCGACCTCTAGCATCGGGGTTACGCGGGTGCATGAACGACTTCCGACAGGAAAGAAGGTTCGAGGATGCGGCCCTACCACGTCGCGATCGTCGGCTCCGGCCCCTCCGGCTATTTCGCTGCGGCATCGCTGCTCAAGCTGGCTGCCGGCGGGGCGGTCGTCGTGCGCGTCGCCATGCTGGTGGGGCTGCCGCCACCGGCGGGCCTGGTGCGCTAGGGGGTGGCGCCCGATCATCCGAAGATCAAGTCGATCAGTGCGCAGTTCGAGAAGACCGCCGCCGATCCTCGGTTCCGGTTCTACGGCAACGTCACGGTCGGCGAGCACGTGCTGCCCGAGGAATTGGCTGAGCGCTACGACGCGGTGATCTACGCGATCGGCGCGCAGTCGAATCGGCACCTGGGCATTCCCGGAGAGGACCTTCCCGGCAGCGTCGCCGCGGTCGACTTCGTCGGCTGGTACAACGCTCACCCGCACTTCGCCGACCACGCACCCGATCTGAGCTGCAAGCGCGCCATTGTGGTGGGCAACGGCAATGTCGCCCTGGATGTGGCCCGCATTCTGGTCAGTCAGCCCGACGAACTGCGCCGCACCGACATCGCCGACCACGCGCTGGACCTGCTCGGTCCGCGCGGCATCGAGGAGGTGGTGATCGTCGGTCGGCGCGGCCCGCTGCAGGCCACGTTCACCAGCCCGGAGCTACGCGAACTCGGCGACCTCAAGGGTCTCGACGATGTCGACGTGGTGATCGACGCCGCCGAGTTCGCCGGCATCACCGACGAGGACATCGAGGCGGCCGCCAAGCATCCCAAGCAGAACGTCAAGGTGCTGCGAACCTATGTCGGACGCCCGTTGCGCCCCGGTCATCGCCGGATCGTATTCCGGTTCTGCACGTCGCCGATCGAGATTCGCGGCGAGGGCCGGGTCGAGGAAATCGTGTTAGGTCGCAACGAGCTGACGACCGACGAGCAGGGCCGGGTCAGTGCCCACGACACCGGCGAGCGTGAGGTTCTGCCCGCCCAGTTGGTGGTGCGCTCGGTCGGATATCGCGGGGTGCCGATGCCGGGCTTGCCGTTCGACGAACGCAGCTGCACCATTCCGCACACCGACGGGCGCATCGAAGGCACCAGCAATCAGTACGTGGTTGGCTGGATCAAGCGTGGGCCCTCGGGGGTGATCGGTTCCAACAAGAGCGATTCGCAGGCCACCGTCGACACGCTCGCCGCGGATCTGGCCGCTACCGAGCTTCCCGACGTCGACGCCGACTACGACGCGCAACTGCACCGGTGGCTGCTGTCTCGCCAACCGGAACTGGTCACCGCCGAGCACTGGCAGCTGATCGGCGCCCACGAGCGCTCTACCGGTGAGCCGCATGGCCGGCCCCGGGTCAAGCTGGCCAACGTCGCCGAGATGCTGCGGATCGGACACGCGCCGGGCGTCGGCGAGTTCTGCCCCGAGTGTGACTCCGGCGACCTGACGGGCTACTCGGTGCCGGTGCCGGAGTCACACTCGCGGTAATTACCGGTCGGCCTCGGCCCCGACCAGTCGCCAGATGATCGGATACGCCGTCAGGAAGCCCAACAGCATTCCCACCCACATAAGCAGCCAGAACGCCATCGTCGCGTGGTCGTAGTGCAACACGAAGGCCACCAGCAGCATGATGGCGCCCATACCGGCGTCGAATGCCAGGATCGCCGGCACCGAGATTCGCACCGCTTTGCGCAACCGGTCACCCGCCGACATCGCGTCGGCGGAGAGCGCCAACGCGTGGTATTCGAAGGCGATCAGCAACGGCAGCGCGAAGACCGCGATCAGCAAGATCATCGGCCACACCGCCCTGCCCGCAATGGTCATGCCGGTCCCCATGACGATCGGCACCGCTATCGCGTGCCCGATGAACGAGGCCGCACCGCCCGGGATGGTTTGCAGCGCCACGGCGGCCGGCCGCCCCAACTTGGGACTGCCTCCGTGCTGCTGCTGCCATCGGGGCGTGGACGGGCGTCCCCATCGGTAATAGGCCCACAGCGCCAGCGGACCCGCATAGATCGCGGTGATGGCCCATACGGCTTCCATCGCCGGTATCGGTTGGCGATACCGGCCCAGGTAGATGTCGGCGAGCATGACGAGCGCGACGAGGACCCCGATGGTGGTGACGACCCAGCCGGTCGCGGTCACCCATGCCGGTGCCCCGGTCATGTCGGCCATCCCCGCCATGCCGGCGTGTTCGGGGCAGTTCATGCGACGACCTCCCCCGCGACAACGAGCTCGGCCTGCTCGGCGACCGCTTCGGCGCACCCCCAGGAGAGGCTGACACCTGCACCGCCGTGGCCGTAGTTGTGCAGGATGCGGGTGCCGGGTTGGGCTTCTAACCGGACGCCGTCCTTGCGGAACGGCCGCAGACCCACCCGTAGTGGGTCGGCCGGATCCAGTCGGGCCCGGTGTAATGCCGGCAGGAACTCGGTGCAGCGTTCCAGCATCTCCCGCAGCGGCGGATAGCCCTCCCACGTCAGCGCGGTGTCGTACTGACCGGGCTCCACCAGTCCGCCGAGCAACAGCCGGTCGGCGCCCCGGGGAACGATGAAGATCATATTTTGGTCGTGGGTTCCGACGTCGTGGGCGACCGCGTGGGCCGCCGTGATCTGCGGCATGGTGGAGCCGTCGTTGATCACCCGCAGCAAGGCGCCACGGTGCGGATCCATCGTTGTGTCGTCGCCCAGTTCGCCACCGCCGAGACCCGCGCAGTTGATAATGACCTGCGCACCGTGGCGGGCGAGCAGGAAATCCTCCTGCTGGGCCAGCGATCCGCGGACACGGTGGCGGATGAGCGATGCACCGGCCTTGACCACCGCGTCGGTGAGCCACGACAGGTACCTGTCGGTGTCGACCGTCGGCGCCAGGTACGAATAGGCGTCGACGACGCCGGCATCCGGGTTGACTCCGTGCGCACCGATGAGCGCGGCGTCGTGTACGAATCCCGGAATACGCTGCTCGATCTGGGTCATCTTGTCGAATTCGTCGGGAATTTCTTCGATCGGCCGGCGGAAGTAGAACACCGCTGGCCGCAGACTCACGCCGGTGTGCGGGTTGGCGGCCAGTTGAGCGAAGTAGCGGTAGGAGTGCACCGCCCAGTCGGTCGATCGGGTCAGCGTCGTCTGTTCGTGATGACGGCCGCACACCGACGGAGGCCACTCCCACAGGGCACCCGCCACGGTCGACACCGTGTCCGAGCCGAATCGATCGGCTGCCACGGTGACGCTCCAGCCCCGTCGGGCAAGCACGAGTGCTGACGTCAGTCCGCTTACGCCGGCGCCGATGATCAGTGCCTTCGGCCGGCTGGATGTGGGCGCAGGAATATAGCGCGCATTGTTCATGAGGTTTCTCGATTCTGTGTCGTGCGCCGCGACCGTTGCGCGGCAGATGAATAGGGACAGCGACAGACGGCGGGCGCGAATATCGCGCACCGCTCTAGCGCTGACCTATCAGCAACGACAGATGCAGATCCGGTCCAGGATGTTTCGACCGAGGTATTGATTGAACGGCCGGATCGGGATCGGAGGATCTCGCGTTCCCGCCACGACCGGGCCCGCCAACGGAACGGCCACCGCCGCCATTGCCACGATGACGATCAGCGCGACAAAGCCGGTCACCTGGCACGCCTGTAGGACAGCCATGCCCACGTCAGAGCACCGGTGAGTGCACAGATGGGTCAGAACGGCACCGTGTTCGGCGACAGCGACCGCGTGGTGCGCGGCGGCGTGTCCGACCGCGCTCATCGACGCGGCAGGCATCTGGGGCATGTCGTTCCCCGATTGCGCCATGTGGCAGCACGACACGGCGCCAAGCACCCATGCGACAGCCACCGCGGCACCGATGAGATGCCGCAGCGCGAGATGCAGATTCAGCTGCCTGGGGCGCATAACGTCGTCAACGTTAGCCCACAACACTGAAGAAGGTCCGCTGCCCGCGCCGATCTGCCAGCGGGCCCACAGCTCACCCCCCGTTGCCCATCAGCTCACGATCGCGGTCGTCAATTCCCTACGGCCGGGACCAGATTCCAGTTGTCGGGGTTTCGCGGCGAGTACACCACCGGCAGCAGATCGCCGATGCTGGGCCAGTTGTCGACGTCGACCGCGTACCGCTGGTAGACCTCGTGCTCATCGATGGTGGGCCCATGCAGGACGCCGGTGATGGTGACGTATTGCGCGCCGGTTGCCTCGGGCCGCGGGCTGACGCCGGTGACCAGCACGGTGCCCTCCTGGGCGCCCGCACCCGGCCCCGAGCGCAGGAACCGCGGCGCCAGAAACACCGCCAGAACCGCCAGTAGCAACAGCAGTGCTCCGAACTCCCACATGCGGTCATGGTAGGACTTTCGCCATGGCGCAGATCAACGACAATCTCGATGAGGACCTCACCCTGGCCCTTGCCCTGGCCGACCGGGCCGACGAAATCACTCTGGCGCGGTTCGGAGCGCTCGACCTGCGGGTCGACACCAAGCCCGACCTGACCCCGGTGACCGACGCCGACCAGGCGGTCGAAACCGCACTGCGTCAGGTGTTGGTCGCCGAGCGTGCCGACAACCAGATCCTCGGCGAGGAATTCGGTGGCACCGCCACTTTCACTGGGCGCCAATGGATCATCGACCCGATCGACGGCACCAAGAATTTCGTGCGTGGGGTGCCGGTGTGGGCCACCCTGATCGCGTTGCTTGAGGACGGCGTGCCGATCCTCGGGGTCGTCAGCGCCCCGGCCTTGCACCGGCGCTGGTGGGCGACACGTGGCCAGGGCGCGTTCGGGACCGTCGCCGGCGCCCCGGCCCGACAGCTGTCGGTGTCCTCGGTGGCCGAGGTGGGCTCCTCGAGCCTGACCTTTGCCGGGCTGAACTATTGGGGGCCGCGCGGTCTGCGGGAGCAATTCCTGGGTCTGACCGAGGCGGTGTGGCGGGCGCGCTCCTACGGCGATTTCTGGGCGTACTGCTTGGTTGCCGAGGGCGCCGTGGACGCAGCCATCGAGCCGGCGGTGTCGGTGTGGGATCTGGCCGCCGTCGACATCCTGGTGCGCGAGGCGGGCGGGGTGTTCACCGACCTGTCCGGTAACCCGGGCCCGCACGGTAACTGTGCCGTGGCCGCCAATCCCGCCCTGCACCAGCAGGTACTGACGGCTTTGACCCCGCAGTAATCGGGCGTCCGGCGGGGGCCGGCTGAGGACTTGGTCACATCTTACTTCTGAGTCATCTTACTTCAGAGTAAGATGTCCTCATCGATACCTTCCCTCGAGTGAGGCTCTGACATGACTGATATCGCCCCCGCCACCAACGGCTCAAAGGTCCGGCTCAACAGCCGCGCCAGCGGCGTCGGGTCGGTTCCGCACAAGCGCAGCCCGATCGCGGCCGCACTGTCGTTCGTCACGCCACTGGTCAGCCAGGACTTCCTGGACCGCTACGGCCTGCGGCAGCCGCTCAACAGAGGGCTGAACTACGGCGTCAAGACGGTGTTTTCCGTCGCCGGAGCCTCCACCCGCCAGTTCAAGAAGGTCCAGGGTCTGGGCAAGGCCCCGGCGCGGCTCAGCGCCCCCGCCGCTAAGGGCGGCAAAGGCGCTGATTACTTCGACCTGACCCCCGATGACGACCAGCAGATGATCATCGACACGGTCGAAGAGTTCGCGGCCGAGCTGCTGCGGCCGGCGGCCCACGATGCCGACGAGGCCCTCGACTACCCGCGCGAACTGCTCGGCAAGGCCGCCGAGCTGGGCATCACGGCGATCAACATCCCGGAGGACTTCGACGGGATCGCCGCACACCGTTCCGCGGTCACCAACGTGCTGGTCGCCGAGGCGCTGGGCTACGGCGACATGGGCCTGGCGCTGCCGATCCTGGCCCCCGGCGGGGTGGCTTCGGCGTTGACCCACTGGGGCAGCGCCGACCAGCAGGCCACCTACCTGCCCGAGTTCGCCGGGGAGAAGGTCCCCCAGGCCTGTGTCGCGATCGTCGAGCCGCATCCGCTGTTCGACCCGACCAACCTCAAGACGACCGCGGTGCGCACGCCCAGCGGCTATCGGCTCGACGGCGTGAAGTCGCTGGTGGTGGCCGCCGCCGACGCCGAGCTGTTCATCGTGGCCGCCCAACTCAACGGCAAGCCGGCGATGTTCATCGTCGAGTCCTCGACGCCGGGCCTGACGGTGAAGGCCGACCCCAGCATGGGTCTGCGCGCCGCCGCCCTGGGCCAGCTCGAGCTGAACCAGGTGTCGGTGCCCCTGACCGCGCGCCTCGGCGAGGATGCCGCGACCGATGCCGACTACTCGCAGGCCATCGCCCTGGCCCGGCTGGGCTGGGCCGCGCTGGCGGTCGGCACCAGCCACGCGGTGCTCGACCACGTGATGCCCTACATCAAGGAGCGCGAGGCGTTCGGCGAGCCGATCGCCAACCGCCAGTCGGTGGCGTTCATGTGCGCCAACATCGCCATCGAGCTCGACGGGCTGCGGCTGCTGACCTGGCGTGGTGCGTCACGGTGCGAGCAGGGTCTGCCGTTCATCCGGGAAGCCGCGCTGGCCAAGCGAATCGCAGCAGACAAGGGCATGCAGATCGGCCTGGACGGGGTGCAGCTGCTCGGCGGGCACGGTTACACCAAGGAGCACCCGGTCGAGCGCTGGTACCGGGATCTGCGGGCGCTCGGCGTCGCCGAGGGCGTCCTGGTCATCTGAGTCATCTGAGCCACCAAGCCAACTCCGCTGCGAACACGAAAGTCTGATCATGGCAATCAATCTGGAACTGCCCCGCAAACTGCACGAGGTCATCGAGATGACCCACGCCGGGGCCGCTCAACTGCTGCGGCCCATCTCGCGCAAGTACGACGCGCGCGAACATGCCTATCCGGTTGAGCTGGACACCCTGGAAACCCTGTTCGACGGGGTCTCGGGTGCCGGCGATAACGCGATGGCAGGCGCCGAGGCCTTCCGCGACGCCGGCGAGCAGACCGGCAACCGCAACGCGGCCAATATGGCAGCAATGCTGCAGGTGCTCGAGATGAGCTGGGGCGATGTGGCTTTGATGCTGTCGGTGCCCTACCAGGGCCTCGGCAATGCGGCGATCTCCGGTGTGGCCACCGATGAACAGCTCGCTCGGCTGGGCAAGGTGTGGGCCGCCATGGCCATCACCGAGCCGAGCTTCGGCTCCGACTCGGCGGCGGTGACCACGACCGCCACCCTCGATGGCGACGAGTACGTGATCAACGGCGAGAAGATCTTCGTCACCGCCGGATCGCGCTGCACCCATATCGTGGTGTGGGCGACGCTGGACAAGGCGCTGGGGCGGGCGGCGATCAAGTCGTTCATCGTGCCGCGCGAGCACCCCGGTGTCATCGTCGAGCGCCTGGAACACAAGCTGGGCATCAAGGCCTCCGACACCGCGGTGATCCGGTTCGACAATGCCCGCATCCCCAAGGACAACCTGCTGGGCAGCCCGGAGATCAACACCGAGAAGAGCTTCTCCGGGGTCATGGAGACCTTCGACAACACCCGGCCGATCGTGGCCGCCATGGCGGTCGGGGTCGCGCGCGCCGCGCTGGAAGAGCTGCGCAAGATGCTCACCGCCGCCGGCATCGAGATCTCCTATGACAAGCCGGCACACGCCCAAAGCGCACCGGCCGCAGAATTCCTGCGCATGGAGGCCGACTGGGAGTCGGCGAACCTGCTGACGCTGCGCTCGGCGTGGCAGGCCGACAACAACATCCCCAACTCCAAAGAGGCGTCGATGGGCAAGGCCAAGGCCGGCCGAGTCGCCAGCGACATCACCCTCAAGGCCGTCGAGATGGCCGGCACCTTGGGCTACTCCGAGCAGCTCCTGCTGGAGAAGTGGAGCCGGGACTCGAAGATCCTCGACATCTTCGAAGGCACCCAGCAGATCCAGCTGCTGGTGGTGGCCCGCCGGCTGTTGGGCCTGTCGTCGGCCGAGCTGAAGTAGCGCGCTTCCTTCCGCCGAGCAGACACAGAATCGCACCACGCGGTACCCGCGGGTGCGATTCTGTGTCTGCTCGCGCAGGGGAAAGACCCCTTGCCTCGGCTTAAAACAAAAAGTAATGTTGATTTTACTTTTTGAGTGCCGATCCGGGAGTCGCCGATGGAATCCTTCGTTCACCTGCGCAAAGGCACCACACCACATCGCCTGCACGCCGACCTCGACGGACTCAAGGACGACGAGCTGGGCCGCGGCGGCTTCACCGGCCGCACCGCCAACATGTACCGGCGCAACGACCCGACCGCCTACCGCGCCGAGGGGCCGCCTCGGCCCCTCCGCGTGCTGGCCGCCCCCCCTCCGCCGCCCGGCGCTTGACCCGCCATCTGCGCAGCGCCACCCGGAATTGGACCGCGCCGGCCTTTGTCCTGAAAGCGGATATCGCCAATTTCTTCGGCTCGATCCGGCACCAGGACCTGTTTGCGATGCTGGCCCGCCGGA
>CAXYUC010000051.1:0-25877 GCA_964292075.1 uncultured Mycolicibacter sp. | reverse complement strand
ACGTCAGCCGCACCGCGGCGCGGCGGCGTGGCGGTGCGGCGGCCCACGGCGGCGGCTCGCGCGGACCGATCCGCTCGACCGCGCCGCGGGCAACGGTGCTGGCCGAAGTGGATATCACCGGCCCGGCGGCGCTGTCGGCCGAGCGGTTGAGCGAGTTGGCACTGACCGCGGCGGAGGTCGCGTTCGGTCCCGGCACTCGCTCGGTTGCCGAGCTGAGCCTGCGTGACGGTCTGGATCAGGTACGCACCGCGCAGTTCGCCCTCACCGGAGACGCCTTCGACTGCTATGGCAGCGCTGGTGCGGACTGGTCGCTGCTGGCCACCGGCACCCTGTCGGCCGACCAGTCGCACGCGCCGACCGTCATCACCACCCCGGTGGACCCGCGGGACCGGAGCTACCGGATGCGTTGGCAGCCGGCGTCTCTGCTCGTTGACGGCGAAAGCCGACCTGACGGCAGGCCCGCCGAACCCGGCAGCTGGCTGATCCTGTCCGACGGCCCGGTCGCCGACACCCTGCGAGACCACCTGGAGGCGCAGTCGCAGTCCTGCGTGCTGGTGGAGCCGGTCGTTGGGCTGGCCGAGATCGAACGGGTGAGCGCCGACAGCTACCGCGTCGACCCGGCCCGTCCGGAACACTTCGCCGAGCTGCTGCGGGCCGCGTTCGGCGGCGACCGGCCGCACTGCCGCGGCGTGCTGCACCTGTGGAACTTGCTGGCCGCCCCGCCGGCTGACACCACCGAGGAGTCGTTGGCGACGGCCACCGATGTCGGGTCGCTGAGCGTGGTCCACCTGATCCAGGCGCTGACCCTGGCCGGTTGGCCGGAGTCGCCGCGGCTGTGGCTGGTGACGCGCGGGGCGCAGCCGGCCGGGGAGGACCAGTCGGAGGCCCTGTCTATTGCGCAGGCTCCGGTCTGGGGACTGGGCCGCTCCATCGACCACGAGTACCCCGAACTGCACGCCACCGGGGTCGACCTGTCCGCCGACGGTGGCCCCGAAGAACTGCGGGGCCTGTTCAGCGAGATCTGGTCGGACAAGCCCGAGACGGACGTGGCCCTGCGCGGTCACCGCCGCTATGTCGCCCGGCTGGAGCCCTACCCGGCGCCGGCCGAGCCGGCGGGCGAGCTCGCCCTGAGTGCTGACGCCACCTACCTGGTCACCGGCGGGCTCGGAGCGGTCGGCGGCAAGGTGGCCGGCTGGCTGGTCGAGCGCGGTGCTCGCCACCTGGTCCTGATGGGCCGCAGCGCGCCCTCGGCGGCAGCGCAGGCGACGCTGGATCACCTGCGTGCCGCCGGTGCCGAGGTGACCGTCGCGCAAGGCGATGTCACCAAGTCCGCCGACGTTGCCGCGGCACTGGCCACCATCGGTGCGTCGATGCCGCCGCTGCGCGGTGTGGTGCACGCAGCCGGCACCGTCGACGACGCGATTCTGGCGCGCCTGGACGCGGCGAAGCTGCGCACGGTGATGGCGCCCAAGGTTCAGGGCGCCTGGAACCTGCACACCCTGACCGCCGACGCGGAGCTGGACTTCTTCGTGCTGTTCTCCTCGGCTGCCTCGGTGCTGGGGTCGCCCGGTGCCGCCAACTACGGGGCCGCGAACGCCTTCCTGGACGCGCTGGCCTGGCATCGCCGGGCGGTGGGCCGGCCGGCGCTGAGCGTCAACTTCGGCCCCTGGGCCGGGCTGGGCATGTTCACCAACTCGGAGCTGCACCGGCACTTCTCGCACTACGGCGTGGAAGGCCTGTCGGCAGAGGACTACTTCGCGGCGCTGGCGGCGCTGCTGGCCGACGGTGCAACCGAAGCGATGGTGCTCGACATCGACTGGTCGCGGTGGCGTCCGAGTGCCCAATCCCCGCTGCTGCGCGACCTGCAGGTCACGGCCAGCGGCGACCAGGGCGCTGGCACCTCCGGCAGCGGTCTGTTCGAAGCGGTGCAGGCCGCCGACCCTCGGGAGCGCCAGCGGCTGCTGGAGACCTACCTGGGTGATCTGGTCGCCGGCAAGCTGGGCCTGGCTCCGGCCAGCCTGGACGTGCACGCACCGCTGAACAGCCTCGGCGTCGACTCGCTGATCACGCTGGAGCTTCGGATCCAGGTCGAGCGCGAGCTCGGTATCGTGGTTCCCGTCGCCCGGCTGTTGGACGGGCCCAGCGTGGTCAGCCTGTCCAGCTGGCTCGGTGAGCAGTTGCCCGCCGCACCGGACCGGGGGGCCGCTGACGCAGGATCCGCCGCGCCGGATGTCGCCCCGGAAGCCGTGGGAGCGGCCCCTTCGCAGGAGATGGAGCTGCTGGCGCAGGTCACCGAACTCTCCGACGAAGAGGTGGAGGCACTGCTGGCGAAAATGATGGCCGACGATGGGGGCAGCGCGTGACGGACCGTCCGGACATGCCCACCGACATCTCCAGCCTGTCGCCGGAGAAAAAGCGTGAGCTGCTTGCCCAGTTGCTGATGGCCAAGGCGCAGGACGCGGCATCCGAACACGAGCTGTCCTACGGGCAGCGCTCGATGTGGTTCATGCACCGGCTCGCGCCCGACAGCGCGGCCTACACCGTTGCCTACGCCGGACGCATCAACGGTGCCCTGAATGTGCCGGCCCTGGAGCGGGCCGCCCAGGCGTTGGTGGACCGGCACCCGATGCTGCGGACCACCTACACCGAACGGGACGGCCAGCCCGTCGCCCTGGTCCACGCGCAGTGGCCGCTGCGGATCGCCACCCACCGCATCGGTGCGGACACAGCCGAGCTCGACCAGTGGGTTCAGGCCGAGATCGACCGGCCCTTCGACCTGCGTACCGGCCCGGTGCTGCGGCTGACGCTGCTGCAGCGGCCCGACGACCACGTGCTGTTGCTGACGGTGCACCACATCGCTGTCGACTTCTGGTCCATCGACATCATCCTCGACGAGCTGCGTGCGCTCTACGCTGCCGAACACGGCGCTAACCCTCCAGGCGAGACCGCAGACCGCTACGTCGACTATGCCGCGCAGCAGTCCCGGATGCTGGCCGGGCCCGAGGGCGAGCGACTGTGGGAGTACTGGCACGAGACGCTGGGCGGCGAACTGCCGATCCTGGCGCTGCCCACCGATCGGCCGCGGCCCGCGATACAGACCTACGACGGTGCGCTGCACCGGTTCAGCGTCGACGCCCAGGTCACGGCCGGGATCAAGCAGGTGGCGCGGACCGTCGGAGCAACGCCGTACATGACCCTGCTGGCGGCCTACGCGGTGCTCCTGCACCGCTACAGCGGGCAGGACGACCTGGTCATCGGGTCGCCGTTCGCCTGCCGCGACCGGGCCGGGTTGATGGGCATGGTCGGCTACGTCACCAACCCACTGCCGCTGCGCGTCGACGTCAGTGACGACCCGAGCTTTGCTGCGCTGCTGGGTCAGGTCAAAGACACCGTGCTGGGCGCGATCGGCCACCAGGAGTACCCGCTGCCGCTGCTCGTCGAGCGGCTGCGGCCGGTGCGCGACGCCGGACGCACCCCGCTGTTCCAGGTGTCGTTCGCCTGGCAGCAGGTCAGGCTGTTCGAAGACAATGCTTCGGGTGGGGATGGCGTCCTGCACCTGGAAACCCTGTACATCGGCCAGGGCGGCTCACCGTTCGACATCACCATGCAGGTCGGCGAGCAGGATGACGAGCTTCAGCTTGCCCTGCAGTACAACACCGATTTGTTCGATGCCGCGACCATTGAGGCTCTTGCGCAGCACTTCACGTTGCTGCTGAGCGGGCTGGCCCAGCCCGGGGCCGCCGAGGCCCCGGTCTCGCAGTTGACGCTGCTCACCGATGCCGAGCGTGCCGCGCTGGCGGCCTGGAACGACACGGCCGTCGATTATTTGTCGGCCCCGGCCACTCTGCATGAGATGGTCGCCGCGAGCGCCGCGCGCACACCGGACGCCGTCGCGGTCAGCTACGACGGCCGCGACATCAGCTACGGGGAACTGGATCGGCGTGCTAACGGCCTGGCACATCGGTTGCGTCAGTTCGGCGTTGGCGCCGGCCCGGGACCCGCCGTGGTTCCGGTGCTGCTCGAGCGTTCCGAGGACTTGGTGATCGCGCTGCTCGGCGTGCTCAAGGCCGGCGGCGTATTCCTGCCCCTGGACCCTGCGCAGCCCACCGGCCGGATGGAGGCGATGCTCGCCGACGTCCCCGAGGCGCCGGTCTGTGTCACGCACCGTGACCATTTGTCGCACGTTCCAACGGGTTTCACCGGAGCCCGACTGTGCCTGGACCAGCCTTCGACAGCTCCTGACGAGGAAGCCACAGCTCCCGAGGCTCCCGAAACCGGCACCACCTCAGGCGATCTGGCCTACCTGATGTACACCTCGGGTTCCACCGGGGCGCCGAAGGGCGCGCTGAACAGCCACGCCGGCATCCGCAACCGGCTGTTGTGGATGCAGGACGCCTACCAGCTGACCGCCGAAGACCGGGTACTGCACAAGACCCCGATCAACTTCGACCCGTTCGTCTGGGAGATCTTCTGGCCGTTGACCGTCGGCGCCCGGGTGGTGATCGCCAAACCCGAGGGTCACAAAGACGCCGCGTACCTGGCGCGCACCATCGTGGAACAGCGCGTCACCACAATGCATTTCGTTCCGTCGATGCTGCGCCGCTTCCTTAGCGAGCCGGAATCGGCCTCCTGTACCGGCCTGCGCAAGGTGTTCTGCAGTGGTGAAGCGCTCACCGCAGACCTGCGCGACAGCTTCTTCGCTGCGCTGCCCGCCGAGCTGTACAACCTGTACGGCCCGACCGAAGCTGCCATCGACGTCACCCACTTCCATTGTGAGCGTGGGGCAACCGAGCCGATCATTCCGATCGGACGGCCGATCGCCAACATCGCGATCCACCTGCTGGACGCAGTGGGCAACCCGGTTCCGGTCGGGGTGCCCGGCGAACTGCACATCGGCGGCGTGGGCGTGGGCCGCGGCTACCTGAACCGGCCCGAGGCCACCGCGGCGGCGTTCCTCGACGACCCGTTCAGTTCCGTTCCAGGCGCCCTGCTCTACCGCACCGGCGACCTGGCCCGCTACCGGCCCGACGGCAACATCGAGTACCTGGGCCGTCGCGACGACCAGGTGAAGATCAACGGCTTCCGGATTGAACTCGGTGAGGTGGAGGCCGCGCTGGCCCAGCACCCCTGTATCGCCGAGAACGCCGTCGTGGCACGCAAAGACGCCTCCGGCAACACCCAACTGATCGCCCATATCGTGCCGGTCGCGGCCGCTCCCGGTACCGCCGAACTACGCCGCTTCCTGCTGGATCTGGTGCCGGCGGCAATGGTTCCCGCGGTGTTCCGCACCACCGACCTGCTGCCGTTGTCGGCCAGCGGCAAGGTGGATCGCCGGGCGCTGCTCGCCCTCGACAAGGACCTCGACGCCGCACCCACGGAATTCGTCGCACCCCGCGATGAGACCGAACAGGCGCTGGCCGAGATCTGGCGCGAGGTGCTCGACGTGGACCGGGTCGGCGTCACCGACGACTTCTTCGCCCTCGGCGGCGCCTCGACCCAGGCGCTGGAAGTTGCGGTGCGAGTGGGGGAGCTCGGGTTGGAACTGCGGCCGGAGTCGTTGTTCGTCTACGGCACGATCGCCGAGCTGGCCGCCGAGTTCGGCCCGATCGGCGGGCCCGCCAAGACCGATCAGCCCGCGGCGCAGCCCGAACCCGTGGTGGTCGCGGCTCAACCGGTTCCAGCGCCCAAGCCCGCCCCGGCCCCGGTGATCAAACCCGTGCAGAACGGTCCGGCGCGCAACGTGGTGATCGAGAGCCTCGGCGTGTACCTGCCGCCGCGGGCAGTCTCCACCGAGCAGGTGCTGGCCGACTGCGTCAACGAGGTGAAGATCCCGCTGGAGCGTCTCACCGGCATCAAGAACCGGCGGATGGCCGGCCAAGACGAGTTCTCGATCGACTTGGGCCGCAAGGCGATCGCCGACTGCTTATCGCGGTCAAGCTACGCCCCCGAAGAGATCGACCTGGTCATCGCCTGCAACATCTCGCGCTGCGACGGCCCGGAGCACATGTTCACCTTCGAGCCGAGCACCGCATCGCAGTTCCGTGACCAACTGGGGCTGACGGGCGCCGTCTGCTTCGACATCAACAACGCTTGCGCGGGCATGTTCACCGGCGTCAGCGTGGCCCAGGACTTCCTCAAGACCGGCCTGGTGCGCAACGCGCTGGTGGTCAGTGGCGAATACATCAGCCACATCACCGAAACCGCGCAGCAGGAGATCGAAAGTGCGATGGACCCGCGCCTGGCCTGCCTGACCGTCGGCGACGCCGGTGCGGCCGCGGTGCTCGAACTCGGGCCCAACGACCGAGTTGGCTTCCACGACTTGGACCTGGCCACGTTCAGTGAATTCGCCAAGCTGTGCATCGCCAAGGCCACCGAAGGCCCGCACGGCGGCGCCATCATGGTCACCGACTCGGTCACCCAGACCGCGATCGCGGTGAAGCACTCGGTTCCCTATGTGGCGGCGGTCATGCAGCGGCATGGCTGGCGACCCGAGACGGCCGATCAGCTGCTGATGCACCAGACCTCCGAGGCGTCGATCAACGACGCCATCTTGACCATCAACCGGGTCTTCGGTGCTGGTGCCGCGAGCCGGGCCAACACCATCTGCAACCTCGCCGAGCGCGGGAACACTGCTACTACAACGCATTTCGTTGCGTTGTATGACTACATCAACGCGGGACGGATCAATTCCGGCGACAACGTCGTGCTGTCCATCACCGGCTCCGGGCAGACCATCGGTACTGGCCTCTACACGTTCGATGACCTGCCCGACCGGATGCGGCGGGCCGGCAACGGCCAGGCCGGCCACGGCACCCGCGCTGGCCGCTCCGGCGGGGCACGTCGGGAACTCCCGGCGACACCGCGGGTGCGCATCGAGGGCATCGGTTTCGCTGTACCCGATTCGGGGGTCAAGCCCAGCTCGATCCAGTTCGCCGTCGACGCCGCCACCGCCTGCCTGGCCGACAGCGGTGTCGATCGCACCGACGTCGGATTGGTGATTCACGCCGGCATCTACCGCGACGACTTCCTGTCCGAGCCGGCGGTCGCCACGCTGGTCGCCGGTGAGGTCGGGATCAACGCCGAGCCGGAGTCCGCGGATGCTCCCAAGACCTTTGCGTTCGACGTCCTCAACGGAGCGGTCGGTTTCCTCAACGGTTGCCATGTCGCGGCCGGCATGATCGGTGCCGGGCGGACCGGGCACGCCATGGTGCTGGCCTCCGAAGTGGAGAACAACACCCCCGAGAGCGGCTACCCGCGCAACGGCATCTCCGAGACCGGTTCGGCGATCATGCTGAGCCCCAGCCTCGGGCCAGAAGGCTTCGGCCGGTTCGTCTTTGGCCACCACCCGGAGTACCGCGGCGCGCTGGCCACCTACACCCAGGAGCGCGACGGGCGGATGTGGCTGCGGATCGACCGCGACCCGAACCTGGCCGCGATCTACGTGAGCTGCCTGCCGTCATCGGTCAAGGAGTTGCTGACGCTGGAGGGGCTGGCGCCCGAGGACATCGCCGTGGTGTTCCCGCCGTATCTGCCCGGTGCGGCTCTCGATGAGCTGGCCGCGCACATCGGTGTGGATCGGTCGCGGTTCGTCGACCTCGAGGCGCAGGGTCAGACCAGTGACCCGTTCACCTCGACGCTGCCCTATCAGATCGCCGATGCCCAGCGGCGCGGCCTGGCCAAGCCGGGCGACGTCGCGCTGATCATGGCGGTCGGATCGGGTGTCGAGGTCGGTTGCACGACCTACCGGTTCTGATCGGCATGCGCGCATTCGTCACCGGGGGAACCGGATTCGTCGGCTCGAACCTGGTCGCCGCACTGCTCGAGCGTGGTATGCAGGTGCGGGTGCTGCGCCGCTCGACCTCGCCGATGGCAGCTCTGGAAGGCTTGGACTGCGAGACCCGGATCGGCGACGTCAACGACGGCGTCGACGCGCTAACCGAGGCGATGGCCGACTGCGACTGGGTGTTTCACACCGCGGCGATCTCGGACTACTGGCGCTATCGGACGCAGACCCGGCTCTACCGCACCAACGTCGACGGCACTCGCGACATGGCCGCCGCCGCCCAGCGTGCCGGGGTGCAGCGTTTCGTATACACCAGTTCGCTTGCTGCACTGGGTGTTCCGGTGCGGGGCCATGAGCTGGTCGAGACCGACGAGTTCAACATCCGCCCGCGCCAGTTCCCCTACGGGCACAGCAAGCACCTCGCGGAGGCTGAACTGCAGAAGGCCGTCGCGGCCGGTCTGCCGGTGGTGATCGTTAACCCGTCGGTGGTGATCGGGCCCCGCGACGTCAACCGCATCGCCAGCGCGATGCTGGTGGAAGCCAAGCAGGGCCGGCTGTGGTTCGCCGCTCCCGGTGGCACCAACTTCGTCTCGGTCGACGACGTGGTGGCGGGGCATATCGCTGCCGCCGAACGGGGCCGGGTCGGACAGCGCTACATCCTCGGTGGGGAGAACCTGTCCTTCCGCGAGGCGTTCACCGGCGCCTGTGAACTCTTCGGGCGTCCTGGGCCGTCGGTGATGTTGCCGCGCTGGTTCATTCCGGTGGCAGCGGCGGGGGTCAGCGTCGCCCGCGCCGTGGTGGGACCGCGGCTGCCGATCGACGCCCGCCAGATGCGGCTGTCGACGGCCGAGATCTTTGCCGATGCCAGCAAGTCCCGCGAGGAGCTGGGCGTGCCGTTCACGCCGTTCCGCACCGCGCTGCGGGCCGGCTACGAGTGGTACCGCGACAACGGCTATCTGGATTAGTTGAGCGATCAGGCCGCGGGTTTTCGGTCGTCGTCGGGGCCGGCGGGCGGGGTTTTTCGGGTGTGGTAGTCGGTGGTGGCTTTGATGAAATGGAACGGGTTCATTCGGGGCTGGCAGCGTTCAGCCGTGGTGGGATCCATTCGACGCCCACGCCCGCCATATAGAACAGGATTGGGCCAACAATGGCCAAGCAGATATCGATTCCCTCGCACTGGCCTGCTCACCCGACAATCGGATGGCCAGCGAACAAGGCTGGACCACAGATAGCCCGATATTCCACAGCCTGGCCGTGTACATCCGCGGTCGCGTCCATGCAGCACGATGCGTTGATCGGCTGAGGAGAGCTGCTTGCTGCGATCTAGCCACAGGGCGCGGCCCGGGCCGTCGAACACCGTCAGAGATACGTGTGCTCGACCATCCGCAGCAGGTCGCATATGGGGCAACAACGATCCGCCGGCGGCGTGGGCTTTGGCGGTGACACGGGATGCCTCCGCCGGCGACTGCCCGGCGCCGGCATGCAATTCGGCCAGGGGCATCGAGACGATCGCAGTCACCGGCAGACTATTGAGCTCCTGCGGCTACGCTGCGCGACAAGCTCACGGCTGGGGGTTAATGTTCGCTGCCGTGCGTGATGCCCGATAGCCTGAATAGCGAACGGGATCACGATGGGCAGCAGAGGAGGGCGAATGGGCGCCGCAGCGCACGACCCACGCTCAGAGGCGCAGGCCGCGCATGAGCTGGCGATGTCGGAAGTCGCCGACGTCCTGGTCAACATTGAGCACGCCATCGTCCGCGCCCGTAAGGCCAAGAAGCGCCTGGGGGGCGGCCCTGATGAGCGCAATGCCCAGTTGGCGCTAGCTGATGTGGTGAAAGACCTCGAACGCGTCCGGACGCGGCTGCAGAAGGACGCCTACTTTGGGGGCGACGAGCTACGGCTCGTCTGAATGTTGTAGTCGGTCGTATGCCTTACAGTTCGCCGTGTGCGCAGTGGTGAAGAGATCCAAAAGGCCCTGACCAAGTTTGCAAAGAAGTGGTCCGACTACCGGGGCAGCGAGAAGAGTGAAGCCCAGACTTTTCTGAACATGCTCTTCGACGCGTATGGGTCCGATCGACTCGAGGTGGGAGCCAAGTTCGAGGCATTCAAATCGTCGGCCGGGTTCATGGACCTGCACTGGCCGGGTATCTGCATCGTCGAAATGAAGGCCCCGCAGAAGCAGGTCACCGACGCGCGCGAGCAGGTCAAGCGGTACTGGGAAGAGTCGGCCGACGAGGACGCCGATATTCCGGCCGCCCACTGGGTGGTCTTGTGCAACTTCCACGAGTTTGAAATCTGGGAGCCGGGCCATTTCCCGAAGTCTCCGCGTGCCACCATCGGCATCGACGAGCTCGCATCGCGGTACGAGGCACTGATGTTCTTGGCGGGCACCGATCAGCGGCCCAACTTCGCTGAGCTGCACAAGGAGCTGACCACTCAGGCCGCGGACAAGGTCGGTGAGGTGTACCGGTCGCTGATCGACCGTGGGGCGGCGCCGCCGGACGAAATCCAACGGTTCATCATGCAGTCGGTCTGGACGATGTTCGCCGAGGAGCTCGGGTTGCTCACGGGGGCGCCGTTTCAGAACACCGTCGACAAGTTGCGCGGCCGCGCGGACGAGTCGGCGCAGACGCTGGGGTTCTTGTTCAAGGTGCTCAATCAAAAGGGCGACCAGCACCGTAAGGGCATCCTGGCCGGTACCCGGTTCGTCAACGGTCAGCTGTTCGCCGACCCGGCTTACGTTGATCTCAACGAGGACGAGATCGCAACGCTGTATGAGGCCACGACGTACAACTGGAGCCACGTCGAGCCGACCATTTTCGGGTCGCTGATGGAGCGGATCATCGGCGGCAAGCTGGGTGCGCACTACACCCACGAGGTCGACATCATGAAGATCGTCGAGCCGACGATCGTGCGGCCTTGGCAGACCCGGGTCGACGCCGCGTCGACGCCGGCGGAGGCGCTGGGGGTGTTGACCGAACTCTGCGCGTTCCGGGTCCTGGACCCTGCGTGCGGCTGCGGCAACTTCCTGTACGTGGCGTATCGGGAGCTGCGGCGCCTGGAGGCCGCGGCCAAGCGGCGTATCCTCGATCTGTCGGCAGAGACGGGGCTGCCGGCGCCAGCCGGGCCGTATCCGTACGTGCCGCTGACCAACTTCTACGGTATCGAAATTCAGCCGCCGGCGGTCCTGATCGCGCGCGTGACGTTGTGGATGGGTCATCGGCAGATGATGGACCAGTATGGAGATGCGGAGCCGCCACTGCCACTGGTGAACCTGGCTGGGATCACGATCGGTGATGCGGTGTTCGGGCAGTGGCCAGAGGTCGACTGCATCGTGGGCAACCCGCCGTTCGTGGGCGATCGCAAGATTCGCGGTGAGCTCGGTGTTGATTACCTCAACAAGCTCAAGAAAGGGTTCCCGACGGTCGGGGTTGTCGACTACTGCGCCTATTGGTTTCGCCGTGCCCACGATCACCTGGCCGATGGGCAGCGCGCCGGGCTGGTGTCGACGAACACACTGCGGGAGAACAAGCATCGGTTGGCGTCACTGCGGTACATCGTCGACAACGGTGGTGTTCTCACCAATGCGGTGTCGACGCAGCGGTGGCCTGGTGAGGCGAAAGTCTTCGTCTCACTGACCAATTGGATTAAGCGCCCTGCGACGGCGCCGACTGTATTCCACCTCGACGGGGCTGAGGTGGAGGCGATCAACTCCAAGCTGAAAGCCGGCCCATCGCTGCCGGAGCCACACAAACTTGCAGTGAACAAGGGTCTGTCGTTTATCGGGTGTCAACCCACTGGGGAGGGCTTCATTGTCGACGGCGCGACGGCAGCAACGTTGATTGCGGCGGGTGAAGAGGTGGTGGTGCGGCGGTATATCACCAGTGACGATATTGCCGAGGTGGTCGGTGCTGAGCCAAGCCGCTGGATCATCGACTTCGGGACCATCGCGCTCGAAGAGGCGATGAAATACCCCAAGTCGCTGGATGTCCTGCGTAGAGAGGTCAAACCGGACCGTGACGATGACCCTGCGATGCGTCGGATTTGGTGGAAGTTCTGGCGGCCACGGCCAGACATGCGAAAAGTGCTCGCACCGCTGGATCGGTATCTGGTTTCGACACTGACCGGGAAGCGGTTGTTGTTCACCTGGGCGGAAAAATCCTGGTGTCCGAGCAATCTAGTCGGGGTGTTCGCGTTCGATGACGACTACGCGTTTGGAATCTTGTCGTCGACGGCGTACGACGCATGGGTGTGGAACGAGTCCTCGACGATGAAGGATGATCTGCGGTTCACCCCGTCGACGGCGTTTGAAACCTTCCCCTGGCCCTCGCCCACCGACGCCGAGCGCCACGCTGTGGCCGCCGCGGCATGTGCTCTGTTTGATCGTCGGCAGGAAATCTCCCGCAACGAGGGCATCGGCCTGACCGTGTTGTATAACCGGGTGGATGATGGTGCCTACACCGACCTGGTGAAGCTGCACAAGCAGCTGGATCAAGCGGTCGCCGAGAGCTATCACTGGCCCAAGAGAATCGGCCAGGATCGGTTCGAGCTGCTCCGGCGCCTTGGTGTACTGAATCAGCAAATCGGTAGTGGCGTGGGTAAATACCGTTGATGTCGCAGACGTTGAACAATCCGGAAGACTCCACGCTATGACCCACTCCGCCACCACGGCCACCCTGTTCTGCCCGAGGGTCAGCTACACCAGTACTGGCGAGTCCCAGTTTGACGCGATGATGACGTGGCGCGCTGATCTGGAGCTGAGCTACTTCGACGAGGATGACGACGCGGAGGCCCCCGACGTCGTCGGCGGATTTGCCGAATTCCTTGTCATCGATATCGGAGAGCACTCGATCGCCGACATGCTGGATTCGTTGTCTCAGGACACGGAGATTTTTGCGGGTCTCTTTGAGGGTGATGACGTGGTGCCGGCGGTCCGGGAGCAGTTCGATGATGCGCCGTTCAACCGTGTCTTGATTGTCACGCTGGTTGAGATCGCGGGCCCGTTGCGGGGCCATGGTCTGGGGGCGTGGCTGGTTGCCAACCTGATTCACCGGATGGCCAGCCCGATCGACACCTTGGCGCTGCTGTATCCGCCTCCGGTGGGAACTCAGCTCAGCAAAGGAGCGGAGCTCGCCGGTACTCGGGCGTTGTCGCGGTATTGGCAGCGGTGCGGACTCATGCCGATTGAGCTTCAGCCCCAGTTCCTCGGCTCGGCAACGGCATACAGCTATCTGTCCCGCGCTCGGGCCGAGCTGCGTCCTGTTGCGGATGTCGCGATCACTGTGCCGCGATCGTTGATCGGACAGGAGCCGCTGGCTGATCCTAGGCACACCGTCACTGGCGATCCGGAACCTGTCGGTCTACGGCTGGTCCGCAACTGATCCACTCGCCGGGGCGACGCCGGCTCAGCCCACCTGCGACAGCAGCGCTTCGGTCGGCGGCCGACGCTGCGCCCAGGGCTGCACCGACTCGATCTGCGCCGCCAGCGAAACGAGGGTGGCTTCGTCGTTGGCCCGCGCCACCAGGTGCACCGCCTCGGGCACGCCGTCGGCGGCGATCCCGGTCGGGACGGAGATGGCCGGCTGACCGCTGTAGCACTGGGGGAAGGTGAACGGGATGAACTTGAGCATCCGCAGCATCGCCCGGGTCGGTCCGAGGCCCTCGAAATAGCCCACCCGCACCGGCGGGATCGCCAGCACCGGGGTCATCAGGATGTCGAAGTCGGCGATCCGGCGCTGCGAGCGTGCGGTGATCCGGGGCTCCGCGGCGACAGCCCGGCGTGCCAGCCAATCCGGAACCAGTCGGCTGGTTCGGGCCTCGGCCTGCATACGCCGTTCCAGCAGTTCGGTTTTCGGGAGCCGCTCGATCTCGTGGGCGAACCCGTTCATGAACAGCGCGAGCACCCCGGCGATACCCATCACCGGATAGACCGGGTTGCGCTCGATGACCTCGTGGCCCAGCGAACGCAACAACTCGGCGGTCTCCAGCACCGGGCGGCGCACCTCGTCGCTGACGTGTACCGGGACCACCGGCTTGAACGACATCGCGATCCGCAGCCGCCGCGGATGCGCCAGCAGTGCCTCCATCAGTGGCGGCGCCGGCGGCGGCGAGGGAATCTCGTCGTCGGGTTCGGGACCGGTCATCGCGTCGTGCAGCAGCGCCGCATCGATCACACTGCGGGCCAACGGCCCGATGTGGTTGAGCCCGTGGAACCGGTATGCCCGTTCCGGCGACTCCTTCGTGCTGACGCGGCCGCGCTGGCCTTTCAGCCCGACCAGCCCGCAGCAGGCGGCCGGAATGCGGACCGAGCCGCCGCTGTCACTACCGGTGGCACCCGGCACCATGCCGGCGGGGACCGCAGCGGCCGGGCCCCCGCTGGGGCCCCCCCCGGGTCGGGAAAAGACCCACCGGTTGCGGGTCACGGCCCAGGTCGCCGATTCGCTCACCGGATAGGCGCCGAATTCCGAGAGATGGGTCTTGCCGATGATCACCGCGCCGGCAGCCCGGAGCCGTCGTACGGCGGCGCTGTCGGCGCTTGCGGGACCGGCGTCAATTCCGGTGCCACACATCGAGGAAACACCGGCCACGTCCGTGTCGTCCTTGACCGCGATCGGCACACCGGCCAGCGGCAGTGATTCTCCGGCAGCCAGCCGCTGCTCGACGTGTGCCGCCTCGGCCATCGCCTGGTCGCCCATCACGGTGCGGAAGACGTTCAAAACCGGGTCAAGGCGGGCGATTCGATCCAGATAGAGGGTCACCAGTTCGCGCGGCGCCACCTCACGCGCGCGCACCAATTGCGCCAAGTGCGCGACGCCGGCGAAGGCCAAGTCATCATCGTGCGCGCCAGACATCATTGCGTCCTTTCCCCGCGGACAACAATACCTACCGTGCGCTGGCGTAAACGTGCGTCCGCGTTGGCGACACACTGAGATCTACCGGGCGCTTAGCTCCCCGTCGCGGGCTCGATGTTGTGGTTCAGCGTGAAGCGGTTGGCCGGATCCAGGCGTGCCTTGAGTTCGGCAAGACGTTGGTAGCCGGCGTCACCGAATGTCGCGCGAATGCGGTCTTGCCCTTCGTCGCCGACGAAGTTCAGGTAGGCACTTGCCGGTCCCAGCGGCCGCAGGATCTCGAAGGCCTGCCCGGCCCATGCCGTGCAGCGCGCGCTGTCGGCGGGGTCGGTCCACGTCGCCATCAAATGAATGATGTAGGGGTGCTGGCGGGCGACGACAGCCGTCGACTCCTCCGGAACCCGGCTGGCGTACCCGCCGAGCCGGATCAGGTGCAGCCGGGTCTGTGCCGAGGGACGCGACCGCCCCAGCAGGGCGATGCGCCGGATCGCTTCGTCGGTGAGCTCGGTGACGAACAGCGACTTCCAGTAGTTCAGCCAGCCGTAGGGCGCCGTGTAGTCCAGGGCCTGCTGCCAGGTCGAGTAGTCCAACTTGTGCTGCACGGCCACCACCGGCTTGGCCGCCACGCCGCGAACGTTGAGCAGCGCGCTGACGTCGTCGCTGCCGGTCTGATCGGTCCGCGTCGAGCAGGCCAGCACATTGACCAGCGACTGGCCCGTCGTGAGATCGGTGGAGAAGTCGAGGATGGACGCCAGGCTGTCGGGCGCGTTGTCCATCTGGGCGCGGAAGTGCTTGAGGGCTGCCTCGGCGTCGGTGTCCGGGTAGGACTGCACGCCGGCCACCACACCGTCGATCGGGTGCAGGCGCAGCACGAACTGCGCCACGACGCCGAAGTTGCCGCCCCCGCCGCGCAGGCCCCACAGCACGTCGGCGTTCTCGGTCTCGCTGACCGTCAGCACCTCGCCGGATGCGGTCACCAAGGTGGCGCCGATCAGGTTGTCGCAGGTCATTCCGTGGGCGCGGGAGAGCCACCCGATTCCGCCGCCGAGCGAAAATCCCCCGACGCCCGTCGTCGAGACCACCCCACCGGGGCAAGCCAGGCCGTGCCTGCTGGTGACCGGGTCCACGTCGCCCCAGGTGGCGCCGGCGTCCACGTAGGCGATCCGCGCCTCGGCGTCGACTCGCACTCCACGCATCTGCGTCAGGTCGATGACAATGCCGCCATCGGTGGCCGAGTGGCCGGCGACGCTGTGACCGCCGCTGCGCACCGCAATCTGGGCACCGGAGTCCACGGCATAGCGGACGGCGGCGACGATGTCGTCCTGCGAGCGGCACTGCAGCAGCACCCGCGGCCGCTTGTCGATCAAACCGTTGAAGACTTGGCGCACCTCGTCGTAGCGGGCATCGCCCGGGTAGACGGCTTCGCCGGTGAAGCCCGGAACGGTGGGGGTGGTGGCTGTCATCGCGTCCTTAACGGGTCAGCGCGGCGAGCTCACTCGTCGCGGAGTTCGGTCGCCGGAGTGGACCGAGTGCTCTTCCAGGCGGGAATGATGGCGGCAAAGACCGCGGCGACGGTGGCCAGCACGGCATAGATCACCGCGTCGGTCCAGGGGAACACCAGCGGGGTGACCAGGCCGACGTTGACGACGGCTGCCCGTCGCACCGCCTCGGAGATGGCGATCGCGAGCACCGCGCCGAACAGTCCGCCAGCGGCGCCGGCGACGACGGCTTCGATCGTGGTGATGCTGAACACCCGCAGGCGAGTGGCGCCCAGCGCCTGGATCAGCGCCACCTCGCGCCTGCGGCGGATACCGACCAGCAGCAGCGTCGACAGCACCGAGATGAAGGCGATCGCGAGCAGGCCGTACTTCAGGGTGTTCAGCGGCGTGAGGTAGCGGCCGATGGAGGCCGCGATGTCGGAGGCGTAACCGTCGGTGTCCACCGCGATCAGCGGCTGGTCGAACTGCGCGGCCTTGATGTTCTCGATGACCTGACCGGCGGTGAACCCGGACGCGGGGGTGGCGAAGATCAGGCCGGCGGGCTGGGGGCCGTAGATCTGCTCGGCGACCGCGTAGGGCATGTAGATCCGACGTCCGCCGTATTCGGGCGTGGCCACGATGGTGCCGATGCCCATCGCCTGCGCATCAAGTCCACTTCCAAATACAAGAGTGTCACCGATGTGGAGATTTTTCTCGCGAGCCAGAACGCTGCCGATGACGACCTGATTGGCTTTCTGGCTTGCCTCCGGGGATTGACCCGCGAGTAATCCGAACGGAAATGTCGGCCGATCCTGCGCCTGAATATGCGCTAATGACCCGTCTTTGAGGCTGATCTCGATTTCAGCCATCCGCTCGGTCTTTTCCACCCCGGCCACCGAGTTCAGTTTGTTGACCGTCTGCGGAGCGAATCGGGCATCAATGGGCCCGTAATCGGCAAACTGTGTCGTGGTGATGGCAATGCGGCCGTCCGCTTGCGATTCGGCGACCTTGGTGGCGCCGATGTGGATCGCCACCAGGAATCCGGACAGCAGGATCGCCACCACGACGGGCACCGCAATGGCTCCCGAGATGGCCGCGGTCCGCGACCGGTCCGAGCGCAGCGCATTGAGCGCGATGGTCAGCGTCGCCCCGCTCGCCTTGTCCGGCCGCGGGCGCACGCTGGTGATCGCCTGGGCGCTCAAGTACGCCGTAGCCAACAGCAGGCCGATGAGGGCGACGACCGCCCCCACGTCGGCGATGATGGCCTGCCAGGCGACCAGCGCGCCGGACAGCGTGGCCAGCCGCGCCGCGATCACGCCGCTCAGCCCGATCCCCAGCAGCAGCAGCGCCTTGAACCAGATCTTGCGCTGCGTGGTCTGTTCCTGCGCCGCTCGCCCCGACAGCTCGGCCGCGATGGGAGTGTTGGACGCCGACAGGGCGGGGCCGATCGCGGCCCCCACCGCCAGCAGGATGCCGGCCAGGACGCCGACGACCAGGATCGCCGGCTTGAGGATCACCGGGACGGTGACGCCGACGAAGCGTTCGGTCAGTTCGCTGGCGCTGGCCACGATGGGTTCGGAGATCACGATGCCGGTCAGCACGCCCATCGCTGAGCCCACTGCACCTAGCAGCCCGGCCTCGCTGAGGAACCCGGTCATGATCGACGCGGGCGAGGCCCCCAATGCGGAGGCGATCGCGATCTCGCGTCGGCGCTCCTCCACCGAGAGCCGGGTGATCTGGGTGATCAGGATGACCCCGACGCCGATCGAGATCAGGGCGAAGATCCCCAGTAGGGGCAGCAGCACGTCGTTGACGTTGTAGCCCTTCGCCGGCTCGCTGCGGGGCTGCACGCTGTAGGTGGGGCCCAGGGTGGTCTTCAGCCGCTGTTGGACCTCATCGGCATTGGCGTCTTTGTCCAGGGTGACGTACAGCATGTCCACCCGGTCGCCGCGGGCGAACTGCACTTTCGCCATGCTCAGCGGCAGCACCGCGACCAGGCCGTTGTTGACGTCGTCGAGGTCGGACACCCGCTGGAACTTCTCTACCGACAGCTGCCCGACATCGGTGACCAGGGTCGCCGAGGCGTCCAGGGAATCGCCCAGCATCTTCGAGATCGCCGGTGGGGGTTCGGCCTGCCCAGTCTGGCAGACCTTCGGGTCGACGATCCACTGTGCGGAGCAGTCCACGCCCAGACCCAGGCCGAAGCTCTCTTTGCCGTCGTTGCGGATCATGGTCACTCCGCGGATGATCGGCACCACTGCTGCCACCCCAGGCACCGCCCGGGAGTCGTCGACGACGGCGGGACTGATGCCGCCGCGGGTAGCCGCCCCGACCACGCGCAGTGGTGCGGGTCCGGCGATCTGGTAGCCGACGTCTTCGACGGCCTTGGAGACGCTGGTGACCTCGATCATGACGGCCACGACGACTGCGACTCCGCCGCCGAGCGAGAAAGCGGCCAGGGCGGCCCGGAATGCGTGTTTACGGACGGCGCGGAAGTTGATTATCCGCAGCAGGCCGAATGTCGCGGCTAATGTTCCGCGAGCCATGTCACATTATTTGCCGCGTGAGCCATTCCGCTGTCGGTCTCAACTTCACCGTCGAGCAATGAAATCAGACGAGGAGCGTCGTCAGCGATTTTCCGGTCGTGGGTCACCAGAACAATTGTCTGGCCAGCTGCATTCAAGTTATACAACGCGTCGATAACCCGCTGACCATTTACGGTGTCGAGGTTGCCGGTCGGCTCGTCGGCCAGAATCACGTCGGGCCTCATGAAAAGCGCTCGCGCAACTGCCACGCGCTGTTGTTCGCCGCCGGACAATTCCGACGGGACGCGCTTGGACTTGGCGGCCAGGCCCACCTGGTCGAGCAGGCTCATCGCATGGGCGTGCTGGGCGCGGCCGGATTTGCCGGCCAGCAGGCCCGGGAGCATCACGTTCTCGACTACTGAGAGGCCCGCCAGAAGGTTGAAGGCTTGAAAGACGTAGCCGAGCGTCTGACATCGCACCGCAGCCAGCTGTTTGCGCGAGAGCTGGGAGACGCTTTGGCCGTTGATGAGGACATCGCCACTGGTCGGCAGGTCCAACAGGCCGAGGATGCTCAGCAGGGTGGACTTGCCCGAACCGGAGGGGCCGACCATGGCAACGAATTCGCCGCGCGTTATCTGGATATCGATGTTGCGCAAAATCGGGGTGGCAGTATCGCCTTCACCGAACTGTTTGTTGAGTTTACGCGCTTCAAGGACCACGGGAGGCCTAAGAACGACCGACGGCGTGTGTCCGTTCCGGTCGAGCTCCATATCCACGGTATGCATCTCGGTCCTGATCATGATTCTCCGGCGGGCGTCGTAATATACCGATCATGCCCGCGTTGGGCGCGTTTCTCAATTCAGTACACAACTCCGCGAAGTTGGTGCGCTACGCGGCGCTCTGGGCCGATCATACCGGCGCTGGTCGCCTGCCGAAAATCGTTCGGTCGTGACCCCGACCACGCGCAGCCGTCGCGATACCCGGCCGATCCCGCTGTCAGCCGGTCTTACCGGCGGCCCGGCGTTGGCGAGAAAGCGCGGTCTGACCTGTGGCGACCCGAGTCGTGAATTTTGCGGCCACCCAAGTGCACGATGCTCCGGTCAGGTGGGCCGCGCGGCCCGGGTGGCGGGGTGAATGGCCACCAGGCCGAGTTCGTTGCGCCGCTCGCAGATCGCCGCCAGTTCGGCATAAGCCTTTGCGCCCAGCAACTCGGTCAGTTCGGGCGCCAGACTCTGCCAGACCTGTCGGGCGCCGACGTGGGCTGCCGGGTCGCCGGTGCAGTACCAGTTCAGGTCTTCGCCGCCCGGGCCCCAGCCGCGCCGATCGAATTCGGTGATCGTGGTCTTGAGGATCTCGCTGTCGTCGGGGCGGGTGACCCAATCCTGGGTGCGCCGGATCGGTAGCTGCCAACACACCTCGGGCTTCATCGTCAGGGGTTCCACGCCGAGGCGAACGGCCTTGATGTGCAGGGCGCAGCCCGCACCGCCGGCGAATCCCGGCCGGTTCAGGAAGATGCAGGCGCCCTTGACGGTGCGGGTGCGCAGTTGTTGCTCACCGTCGTTCTCGTCGTATTCCAGGTAACCTTTGCGGCCCAGACCTTTGTCGCGCAGCTGCCAGTCGGCGTCGGTGAGTTGGGCGACCGCGTCATCGAGGTTGGCCCGGTCGTCGTCGTCACACAGGAAGGCGCCGTGTGAACAGCACCCGTCGTCCGCGCGGCCGGCCACGATGCCCTGGCAGGCGGAAGTGCCGAAAACGCAGGTCCAGCGGGACAGCAGCCAAGTGAGGTCGGCGGCGATCAGGTGTTCGGGGTTGTCGGGGTCGTAGAACTCCACCCATTCGCGAGGGAAGTCCAGATCGACCTCGCCGGGTTTATGCGGCGGTCCCAGCTTCACCTCTCCTTCGTCGAGGCTCGCTGAACCACCGGGATGGGAGCGGTGCTGCGCGGGGGTCACGAAACTCCACGCTAGACCAGAAATTCGCGTTGCCTCACCATGTCCGGGCCTCGCACCACTAAGTTGGGTGCGTGCGATTAGGGGTGCTCGACGTCGGCAGCAATACCGTCCACCTGTTGGTGGTCGATGCGCACCGGGGTGGTCACCCGACTCCGATGAGCTCGACCAAGGCCACGCTGCGCCTGGCCGAGGCGACTGACAGCTCCGGCAAGATCACCCGGCGCGGGGCCGACAAGTTGGTGTCCACGGTGGGCGAATTCGCCACGATCGCAGCGAGTTCGGGCTGTGCGGAGTTGGTGGCGTTCGCCACCTCGGCGGTGCGTGACGCGTCCAACTCCGAGGAAGTGCTGGCCCGGGTGCGTTCGGAGGCCGGTGTCGAATTGCAGGTGCTCGCCGGCGAGGACGAATCCAGGCTGACGTTCCTGGCAGTGCGGCGCTGGTTCGGCTGGAGTGCTGGGCGGATCAACAACCTCGACATCGGTGGCGGCTCGCTGGAGATGTCCAGCGGTGTCGACGAGGAGCCGGACGTCGCGCTGTCCCTACCGTTGGGTGCCGGCCGGCTCACCCGGGAGTGGCTGGCCGAAGACCCGCCTGGCCGGCGCCGGGTGGCCATGCTGCGGGACTGGCTGGACACCGAGCTGGCGGGTGCCGCTGCGGCCGTGCTGGACGCCGGGCCGCCCGACCTGGCGGTCGCGAGCTCCAAAACGTTTCGTTCGCTGGCGCGGCTCACCGGAGCGGCTCCGTCCGCCGCCGGACCGCGCGTCCGACGCACCTTGACCGCCACTGGCCTTAGGCAGCTCATATCATTCATCTCTAGGATGACCACGGCTGATCGGGCCGAATTGGAAGGGGTGAGCGCCGAGCGAGCGCCACAGATCGTGGCGGGTGCTCTGGTGGCGGAAGCGAGCATGCGAGCGCTGTCAATCGAAACGGTGGAGATTTGCCCGTGGGCGCTGCGGGAGGGCTTGATCCTGCGCAGACTCGACAGTGAAGCCGACGGTGTCACCCTGTTCGGTTCCCCAGCGGCGGACATGGCCGCGGCGCGGTCAAAGGGAGGGCACCGATGAGTGGACCCAAGCCTGACCCCCGCGACGTCGAGACGCGACCCATCTCGGTTGCCGAATTGCTCGCCAAGAACGGCACCATCGGTTCGCCGCCGGTCACTGGGCGCCGCCGGCGCCGGCGCGGCAATGCCGACGCCGTCACGGTCGCCGAACTGACCGGGGGAATCCCGATCATCCGCGACGGAGCTCCTCCCGAGCCCGACGTTCCGGCCCCGCCGCCGGCAAGTACCGACAGTGAGCCAAGTGGTGCTCTGCCCATCGGCCGGGCACCCGGCTTCATCGAGGACGACCGGCCTGCGACCGGGCCGCGTCCCGTGCAGCGGGTGGAGCCCGCCGAGCGGCCGGTACCCGAGCCGCGCTGGCCCAAGTCTCCATCGCAGGCACCACCACGTGGCAGCGGGCCCGAGCAAAGTGCCTACCCCCGTCCGATGCGTCGGTCCGAGCCGCCCGTCGCAGATAACGGTCAGCCGGTCGCTAGGCCGTCCGCGGGCCCCGGTGCCGGACGGATGCGGCCGGATCCGGTTGATATCTATACGGATATCGCCGTCGATGTCATGGCGGCCGACGTTCGCGACGCCGACCTACCGACCGGGGACTCCGCATTCGTGCGGTCGTTCCTGACCAAGGGCCGGTCCGCCGAACGAGCGGGCGGGTCAGCCCTGATCGCTGACGCCGGCGCCGACGCTGAGATTGCCGGCGCCGACAGTGCTGAGGCGGCTGCTGACGCCGAGTCGGCCGACCAGTACGTCGGCCACCCAGGTGTGGTGGGCGGCTTGCTGGTGGTGCTGCAGTCGATCCTGGCGGTGGCGTTCGGCGGCGGCTTGTTCATCGTTTTCGACCAGCTGTGGCGGTGGAACAGCATAGTGGCCCTGGTACTCACGGTCCTGGTCACGCTCGGTCTGGTGGCTGCTGTGCAGGCAGTCCGTAAGACCGTCGACATCGTCAGTACGTTGATCGCGGTCGCGGTCGGTTTGCTGGTTACGTTGGGGCCGCTGGCGTTGCACGCCAATTAGCCGTTCACTATTACTTCGTGCGCCCTGCCATCAAGGTCGGATTGTCGACTGCTTCGGTCTACCCGCTGCGGGCCGAGGCTGCCTTCGAGTACGCGGCCCGGCTCGGCTACGACGGCGTCGAACTGATGGTGTGGGGAGAGTCGGTCAGCCAGGACGTCGGTGCCGTCCGGCGGTTGTCGCGCAAGTACCGGGTGCCGGTGCTGTCGGTACACGCACCGTGTCTGTTGATCTCGCAGCGGGTGTGGGGCTCCAACCCGATCGCCAAGCTGGAGCGCAGCGTCCGGACCGCGGAGCAGCTCGAGGCCCAGACCGTGGTGGTGCATCCGCCGTTTCGCTGGCAGCGGCGCTACGCCGAGGGTTTCAGCGATCAAGTCGCCGAATTGGAGGCCGCCAGTGATGTGGCGGTAGCGGTGGAGAACATGTTCCCGTTCCGCGCCGACCGGTTCTTCGGCGCCGATCAGTCCCGCGAGCGGATGCGTCGCCGCGGAGGCGGTCCAGGAGTGGGAATTTCGGCGTTCGCACCGTCCCACGACCCACTCGACGGCAACCATGCGCACTACACCTTGGACCTGTCGCACACCGCGACCGCGGGTGCCGACGGCTTGGAGATGGCCCGCCGGATGGGCTCGGGGCTGACACACCTGCACCTGTGTGACGGCACCGGGCTGCCGGCCGATGAGCATCTGGTACCCGGCCGCGGTGACCAGCCCACCGCCGAGGTGTGCCAGTTGCTGGCCGCCAGTGACTTCACCGGTCATGTGGTGCTGGAAGTGACCACCTCGCAGGCGCGATCGCCGCACGAGCGCGAGGCGCTGCTGACCGAATCGCTGCAGTTCGCCCGGACGCATCTGCTGCGCTGACCGCCTGATCGCTGAGACACAAGGAGCCCACGCGTGACCTCATCCACGCTGTTCACCGACGCCATGGCCCTGGTGCGCATTGACGGCCATGACGCTGGTGACGATGTCGCGTCGTTTACCGGTGAGCTCAACGAGCACTGGACGATCGGCCCGAAGGTGCACGGTGGGGCAATGCTGGCGTTGTGCGCCAACGCCGCCCGCACCGCCCATAACGGCGGACTGCAGCCGGTCGCGGTGTCCGCCAGCTATCTGTGGGCACCCGATCCCGGCCCGATGCAGCTGGTGACCACGATCCGCAAGCGTGGCCGCCGGGTCAGCCTCGTCGACGTCGAACTCAAGCAGGGCGAGCGCACCGCGGTGCGCGCCGCCATCACTCTCAGTGAGCCAGAGCACCAGGCGCCGCCACTGCTGTCATTCAACCCGGTGGTGCCGCTGATGACGCCGGAGCCGCCGCCAGGCTTGGAGTCGATCGGTCCGGGCCACCCGATGGAACACATCGTGCACCTGGCCCACGGCTGCGACATCCGGCCGGCGCTGACCACGCTCGGACCGCGCTCGGATGGCGGCCCGCCGGTGATCGAGATGTGGGTGCGGCCCAAAGACGCTGCACCCGACGTGCTGTTCGCGCTGCTGTGTGGCGATGTGTCGGCGCCGGTGACCTTCGCCGTCAACCGCAACGGCTGGGCGCCCACCGTGCAGCTCACCGCCTATCTGCGGGCCATCCCGGCCGACGGCTGGCTGCGCGTGATCTGCAGCTGCGTGCAGATCGGCCAGGACTGGTTCGACGAGGACCACACCGTGGTCGACTGCGAGGGCCGAATCGTGGTGCAGTCCCGTCAGCTGGCGATGGTGCCGGTGCAGTAGCGGGCGACCCGCTGCGCCCGGCTGGCGCCGCGCTTGCGATCGCCCGGTGCAGTAGCGGCCGATCCGCTGCGCCCGGCTGGCGCCGCGCTTGCGATCGCCCGGTGCAGTAGCGGCCGACCCGCCTGTGCGCAGGGCTTCACCGCGCTGGCGCGTTGGGTCTGAAATGCTGTCGCCATGACCAGAATCGCGATCATCGGTGGCGGCAACATGGGCGAAGCGTTGCTGGCGGGGCTGCTGGCTGCCGGCCGCCCGGTCAAGGACCTGGTGGTCGCCGAGCGGTATGGCGAGCGGGCCGGGCAGCTGTCCGAGAAGTACTCGGTCCTGGTGACCTCGGTCGCCGACGCGATCGAGAACGCCTCCGTCGTGATCGTCGCGGTGAAGCCGCAGGATGTCGACGCTGTGGTCGAGGAGTTCGCCAAGAGCGTCACCGCCGCGTCCGGGGACAGTGCCGAGCAGGTGCTGGTCACGATCGTGGCCGGTCTCACCACCGGCTACGTGGAGTCCAAGCTCCCTGCCGGCACTGCGGTGGTACGGGTGATGCCCAACACCCCGGTCAAGGTCGGCGCCGGCGCCAGCGCGCTGGCAAAGGGCCGGTTCCCCAGCAACGAACAGGTCAGCGAGGTCGCTGCGCTGTTCGAGTGCGTCGGGACGGTGGCGATCGTTCCGGAAGAACAGCTGGACGCCGTCACCGCGGTATCGGGATCAGGACCGGCTTACTTCTTCTTGGTGGTCGAGGCGCTGGTGGACGCCGGGGTCGCGGCCGGATTGAGCCGGCAGGCGGCCACCGACCTGGCGGTGCAGACGATGGCCGGTTCGGCGCAGATGCTGCTGGCCGAGCGCGGTGAGGGCGAGGGGGCGCCGAATGGGGGCATCGACACCGCCCCGACCCACCTGAGAGCGATGGTGACTTCGCCTGGGGGGACCACTGCGGCCGCTCTGCGGGAATTGGAGGCCGGTGGCCTGCGGACCTCGATCGATCGGGCGGTGCAGGCCGCAAAAACACGCTCTGAGCAGCTAAGAATTACATCAAAGTAATTCACTTATTTTTCACATATTGGCTCTCACTAGTCGCAGGAACCCCATCCGTCCCGCTATTCTCCTCTATGTCTGTGCGTGTGGGCGCAGCGGAGGGGAAGCCGCTGAGACTGCACGTGCCTGATTGAAATGGGTAACGATGACGTCTGCGAACGGGCCTTCGGCGCGTGACACGACACAATTTCTCACCGTGGCCGAGGTGGCCGCGTTGATGCGGGTCAGCAAGATGACGGTGTACCGCCTGGTGCACAACGGCGAGCTGCCCGCGGTACGGGTGGGACGGTCTTTTCGGGTACACGCCAAGGCGGTGCACGACCTGCTAGAGACCTCCTTCTTCGACGCGGGCTAACGAGCCGGTCGGCAGGTAAGCGCCCCTCGGGCGATGACGTACGGCCGACTCCGTCGGGGGGGGTTCTGAGGGCGTGGGGGGACGGTTCGGCGATGTTTTCTCGCGC
>CAXYUC010000050.1:0-25963 GCA_964292075.1 uncultured Mycolicibacter sp. | reverse complement strand
ACGTCCGATTGCAGCCCGAGGCCTTCGGCCTCAAGTCGCCTCCATACCGTCTAGGGACTCCAGGCTGACATCCGCAGGAGCGGCCAGCGGGCAGGGACTTCCCGAAGCTGATCAGATGATCTAATATCAGATCATGCGATCTGATCCGGCGAAGGTGACGTTCGTCGGGTCAGCGCGGCGAGCGCAGATTGTGACTGCTGCGATTGAGGTCATCGCGGAGATCGGCTGGGCCCAGACTTCGATCCGCAAGATCGCTGACCGAGTGGGTGTGGCGATGAGCGCCGTTCTCTACCACTTCGGCACGAAGGACAACCTGGTCGACGCGATCGTTGAGCAGATGTACCGCTCGGCGCTGTTCGCGGTGGCGCCAGCGTTGCAGGCGGCGGACACATCGGCAGGGAAGCTGACCGCCTACATCAGGGCCAATATTGCGTACTTCGACGGTCACCGGGTGCAGTTGGCGGCACTGGCGCAATTGGGTGCGGGTTATCAGCCCAGCGACGGCCGCCGTTTCGGCGAATTGGGCATGACCGATGAGCTTCGGGAAGAACTTACGGTGTTAGATCCGACCACGATACTGGTTGCAGGACAACGGGATCACGAATTTGGGGAGTTTCCCGTGGGGTCGATGTCGGTCGCGTTGCGGGGTGCGGTCAATGCAGTCGTGGAGAAGATCTTGCGTGAACCGGACTTCGATGCCCGTGCCTATGCCGAAGACCTGGTCATCATCTTCAACCGGGCGGTGGCGGTGCAACGATGAGCCGGGTCGTCATCATCGCCGTGGGCAGTCGCGGCGATGTGGCGCCACTGACCGGGGTTGGTGTCGCGCTCCAACAGGTGGGCCATTCGGTGAGCATCGCGGCCTACACTCCGTTCGCCCCCATGATCACCGGGTGTGGCTTGGACTTTCGTGAGTTGCCGGCCGATTTGCAGCTTGACGCTGATGGCGCCGAGGTCCAGCCGATGAAGGGCTTGGCGGCGTTCGCTTCCCCAACCGGCATGCGGGCACTGGGCCGCGACATTCTTGCTGCCGTCGCGGAAGAACCGGCCGACATCGCCTTGCTGTCTCCATTCGCTGAGATGGCCGGGCACCCATGGGCTGAATCAAAAAATATTCCGTCCGTAGGAGTTCGGCTGCAGCCCCTGTCGGCATCAGGGCAGTATCCACCGACGTTCCTGGGCGCGTGGTCGGCCGGACCCACCATTAACCGTGCTGCTGCCAGAGCGGGTGCATCGCTGGTCGATCGCACCTATGGACGCGTGGTGGCCGACTTCCGCCGCGAGCTGGGCTTGCCGCGCACGCCAGCCCACGCCCTACGCAAGCAACGTACTGCGGCGAATTGGCCTGTTCTGCACGGATATTCACCGCTGGTGGCACCCCGTCCAACAGACTGGCGACCAGGACTGGAGGTTACCGGATACTGGTGGCCGGCCGATTCCGGCGGCTGGACGCCGCCGGACGAATTGACCAACTTCCTGTCCGATGGCCCCGCGCCGGTGTTCGTCGGATTCGGCAGCATGATGACCACGCCAGCGCGCGCCGAGCAGCTCTCGGACATTATTCGGCGGGCTGCGCACGAAGCCGGTGTGCGTGCGGTCGTACAGGCGAGTTGGACCGGTCTGGATATCACCGACGACACTGTGCTGACCATCGGCGAAGCCCCGCACGACTGGCTGTTTCCCCGGGTCGCCGCCGTCGCGCATCATTGCGGTGCGGGAACCACGGCAGCCGGAATCCGCGCCGGAATTCCCGCCATTGCCTTGCCGGCCTACGGCGACGGCCCGTTCTGGGCCTCCCGACTCACCGCGCTCGGCGTAGCGGCAGCCACGATCAAGCAGCGCCACCTTGCCGCCGACCACCTCGCCGCGGCGATGCGCACCGCTGTCAGCGACCCGCAACTGCGTGACAACGCCCGCCGTCTCGGCGCGCAAATCGCTGCCGAAGACGGTGCCGCCCGTGTCGTGTCCGCTGTCGAGTCCCTGTTGCGCCACTGAAACATAGGAGGTTTCATCATGCCGACTGATCCCATCGTGGGGGACGCGCTCTTGGCCGGAGCCATCATTCTGGCGGGCGGCGCGATCGGTGCGGGTATCGGTGATGGAATGGCAGGATCCCAGTTCATCGCCGGTGTGGCCCGACAACCGGAGGCGCAGTCACGGCTGTTCACACCCTTCCTGATCACCGTTGGTCTCGTCGAAGCGATCTACTTCATCAACATTGCCTTCATGGCCCTGTTCGTCTTCGCCACGCCCGGCAAATAGGTGAAGCCGTCAGGTGACGACCTGCACCACCGGGTCGTGCAGCACCGGGAAGTTGACGGAGTTGGCGATGAAGCAGATCCGGTGCGCGTCGGAATGCAATGCCAGCGCCCGCTCCACCATCTGCGCGTCGACCACTTCGATTCGCGGCTGCAGGACGACAGTGGTGAAGTGTCCGCCCTCGGTGTTCTCGATCATCGTGCCGACCGGCCGGTCCTCGTAGGAGACGACCGCCACGCCGTTGACCGAACACAGATACAGGTAGGACAGCATGTGGCATTGGGACAGCGCGGCCAGCAGCAGCTGCTCGGGGTTCCACCGTGTCGGATCACCGCGGAAAGCCGGGTCGGCGGAGCCGGATATGGCGGGGCATCCGGCAGCAGCCACCTCGTGCTCTCGCCCGTAGGCGCGATAGTCGCTGGTCCCGCTGCCGCGATTACCGGTCCAGCAGACCTCCACGGTGTAGCTGTGTTGAGTGGACATTCGGCCTCCACGGAGCTCAGGGTGCGGGCTCGTCACCACAGCACACCGTAGACGCCGGCGAGGGCGAGAATCCTGGCCATCGGTCAGCCCCACCGGTCGATGACATCGCCGGCCGGTTGCCCGGCCGCCAGCGCCGCCATCAGCAGGATCCGTGCCTGCGGCGGCCTCAGCCGCGGCACCATCAGCGCGCCGGCCTCCACCAGGGCCCGGCCCGGGCCGTAGTCCGCGCCGATGCGCCCATCCGGAACCCGGCTGGACACCGCGACCACGAGTCCGGCCGCACAGTGCCGGCGCACCCCCTCGATCACCGCAGTCGTGGCGTTGCCCGACCCGAGCGCGGACAACACCACCCCGTGCGCACCGGCGGCGGCGCAGGCATCCAGGGCGACGGTGTCGGCTCCCGCGTACAGCGCCACGACATCGACGCGCGGCACGGCGGCCGGCGCACCGAGGTAGGGCCGAGTCTTGTCACCGGACAGCGTGACCCGGCCGTCGGCGACGCTGCCCAGCAGGGGACCGGTGAAGCCGGTCAACCCGGTGATGGTGGCCTTCTGCAGCCCCAACGGGGCCAGCACCCGGCCGGCGAAGCACATCAGCACGCCCAGTCCCCGGGCCGCCGGATCCGCGGCCAGGGCCAGGGCGTCTCGCAAGTTGCCCGGCCCGTCGGCGTCGGGGGCGTCCGCGCCGCGCTGAGCCCCGGTCAGCACGACCGGCGCGTCCCCGGCATAGCCGAGTTCCAGCCAGAGCGCACCCTCTTCGCAGGTGTCGGTGCCGTGGGTGACGACCACCCCGTCGGCGCCGTCGTCCACCGCGGCATTGACCGCGGCGAGGAGCGCAGCCCAGTCGGCCGGGCCCAGTTCCGAGCTATCCCGCGCCATCAGGTCCACCACGGTGACGTCCGCTGCGCCGGTGTCCGCGAGCAAGTCCGAGCCGCTCCGGGCGGGCCGCAGCGCCCCGTCGCCCTGGGTGCTGCAGGAGATGGTGCCGCCGGTGGTGATGACGGTCAGGCGCTTGGACAGCATGCCGCGATCATGCCGCACCTGGGTTAAGGGATGATGGGGGCGTGACTGACGAAACAACCGACTCGACCGAGACGGAGGTGGACCCGGTCCCGGCCCCCGAGTCGGAGCGCCCCGCCCCGCCCCGCCGGCTGGGGCTGCTGCTGTCGGTGGCCGCGGTGGTGCTGATCGCCGACGTCGTCACCAAGGTGCTCGCGGTGAAGATGCTCACCCCCGGCCAGCCGGTGCCGATCATCGGCGACACCGTGACCTGGACCCTGGTCCGCAACTCCGGCGCCGCGTTCTCGATGGCCACCAGCTACACCTGGGTGTTGACCCTGATCGCCAGCTCGGTGGTGCTCGGCATCATCTGGATGTCGCGCCGCCTGGTGTCGCCCTGGTGGGCGATCGGGCTGGGGATGATCCTCGGCGGGGCGCTGGGCAACCTGGTGGACCGGTTCTTCCGGGCACCCGGGCATCTGCAGGGTCACGTGGTCGACTTCCTGTCGATCGGCTGGTGGCCGGTGTTCAACGTCGCCGACCCCGCGGTAGTAGGCGGTGCGATCCTGCTGGTGGCGCTGTCGGTGTTCGGCTTCGACTTCGACGCGGTGGGTCGTCGGCGTGCTGGCGACGGCGAGCAAGCCTGATGCGGCTGTGACGGAACGATCCATGCCGGTCCCCGAGGGGCTGGCCGGCATGCGGGTGGACGCCGGGCTGGCCCGCTTGCTGGGCCTGTCCCGCAATGTCGTCGCGACGCTGGCCGAAAACGGCGACGTGGAACTGGACGGCGTGGCTGCCGGCAAGTCCGATCGGCTCGCCGCCGGTGCGTGGCTTCAGGTGCGGCTGCCCGAAGCACCGCCCCCGCTGGAGAACATCGCGGCCGAGGTCGAGGGCATGACGATCTTGTACTCCGATGCCGACATCGTCGCCGTCGACAAACCACCCGGCGTCGCTGCGCACGCGTCCGTGGGCTGGACGGGGCCGACGGTGCTGGGCGGCCTGGCCGCGGCCGGCTATCGGATCACCACGTCCGGCGTACCCGAGCGGCAGGGCATCGTGCACCGCCTGGATGTCGGGACCTCCGGGGTGATGGTGGTGGCGATCTCCGAACGCGCCTACACCGCACTTAAACGCGCGTTCAAGGCGCGCACGGTGGAGAAGCGCTACCACGCCCTGGTACAGGGCCATCCGGACCCGTCCAGTGGCACCATCGACGCACCGATCGGGCGCCATCACGGACCGGACTGGAAATTCGCCGTGACCGCCGATGGTCGCCACAGCATCACCCACTACGACACGGTGGAGGCGTTCGTCGCCGCGAGCCTGCTCGACGTGCACCTGGAAACCGGCCGCACCCACCAGATCCGGGTGCACTTCTCGGCCCTGCGGCATCCCTGCTGCGGCGACCTCACCTACGGGGCCGACCCGACGCTGGCGCGCAAGCTCGGGCTGGAACGCCAGTGGTTGCACGCCCGCTCGCTGGCCTTTGCGCACCCCGGCGATGGGCGGCGTATCGAGATCACCAGCGAATATCCCGCCGACCTGCAACACGCCCTGGACGTCCTGCACCGCTGAGTGCGCGCCTTGGGCGCCGCCGTCAGGGCTTGCGGGCCTCGACGAGCACCCGGGTGGCATGGGCGACGAAGCACCCCTGCGACTCGATCTGCTCGTGCATCTCGCGCAGCCGGTCATGATGATCGTCGACCGCAAAGTCAGGCACGGTCCAGATCACTTTGCGCAGGAAGTAGATGACCGCGCCCACGTCGAAGAACTCGGCCCGGAGCCGCTCGAGCCGCAGATCGAGCACTTCCATGCCGGCGGCCGCCGCCTCGGCTCGCACCGCATCCGGTTGGTATTGGGCACCTTTGCCCGGCATCGGCCCGAGAAAGAACTCGCTGAGCTCCAGCATCGTCGCCGGCCCGATCTGCTGGGCGAAGTAGTGACCGCCGGGCCGCAGCACGCGCGCGATCTCGTCCCACCATGTCGCCAACGGGTGGCGGCTGCTGACCAGATCGAATGCTTCATCGCCGAAGGGCAGTGGCGGCCGGTCCGGCACCGTCACCACCACCACGCCACGCCGATGAAGCAACTCGGTGGCGCGTGCCGCATTCGGCGGCCAGGACTCGGTGGCCGCCATCGTCGGGGGGAACGTGCCGAACTCCTCGATACCTGCCAGCACCTCGCCACCACCGGTGTTCAGGTCGACCGCGGCCGAGACACCCGACAGGCGCCTGGCCAGCTGACGTTGATAACCCCAGGACGGGCGTTGTTCGGTGGCGCGGCCGTCAAGCCAGGAGAACTCCCAGCCGTCGACGGGTGCGGCGGCGGCCTCGGCCACCAGTTCGTCGAAGCTTCGCGACATCGAGGTAATTAGCTCGATTCGTCGGCCGGTTTGGATGACTTCGGCGGCCGGATCTTGAAGGAGATACGCAGTTTGGTGCGGTAGATGATCCCGCCCTTGTCGTCGAGTGTGAGGTCCTGCTCGACGACCTGGGCGACGCGGATGTCATCGATGGTCTGCTTGGCCCGGTGCACCGCTTCGGCCGCGGCGTTCTCCCAGGACGACGGGCTGGTCCCGATGATGTCGATCACCCGGTACACGCTCATGTATGCCTCTCCTCGCTTGCGCCGAACCTCAACGTAGTGCACGGCGGCGGCCGCTGTCCCGGGAAACGACAGCCGAAGAGACACGGCCAACGACACGCCCGGAAAGCGTCAGAGGTGGGCCATAGACTGGCGGTCCTATGGACAGTTCATCGTCGCGGTCCTTCGTGCACCTGCATAACCACACCGAGTACTCGATGCTCGATGGCGCGGCGAAGATCGCCCCGATGCTGGCTGAGGCGCAGCGCTTGGAGATGCCCGCGATCGGGATGACCGACCACGGAAACATGTTCGGCGCCAGTGAGTTCTACAACGCGGCGACCAAGGTCGGCATCAAGCCGATCATCGGGGTGGAGGCCTACATCGCCCCCGGTTCTCGTTTCGACACCCGCCGGGTCCACTGGGGCGACCCGAGCCAGAAGAGCGACGACGTCTCCGGCAGTGGCTCCTACACCCACCTGACCATGGTCGCCGAGAACGCCACCGGGTTGCGCAACCTGTTCAAGCTGTCGTCGCTGGCCTCCTTCGAGGGCCAGCTCGGCAAGTGGTCGCGGATGGACGCCGAGATCATCGCCGAGCATGCCGAGGGCATCATCGCCACCACCGGCTGCCCGTCCGGGGAGGTGCAGACTCGACTGCGCCTCGGTCATGAGCGCGAGGCGCTGGAGTCGGCCGCCAAATGGCGGGAGATCTTCGGCCCGGAGAACTACTTCCTGGAGGTGATGGACCACGGGCTGTCCATCGAGCGTCGGGTCCGCGACGGGCTGTTGGAGGTCGGGCGCAAGCTCGGCATCCCGACGTTGGCCACCAACGACTGCCACTACGTCACCCGCGATGCCTCCAGCAGCCATGAGGCACTGCTGTGTGTGCAGACCGGCAAGACGCTGTCGGATCCCACGCGGTTCAAGTTCGACGGCGACGGTTACTACCTGAAGTCGGCCGCCGAGATGCGCGCGCTCTGGGATGACCAGCTACCCGAGGCGTGTGACTCCACCCTGCTGATCGCCGAGCGGGTGCAGTCCTATGCCGACGTGTGGACCCCGCGTGACCGGATGCCGGTGTTTCCCGTCCCCGACGGCCATGACCAGGGCTCCTGGCTGCGCCACGAGGTGCAGGCCGGCCTGCAAAGGCGCTTTCCGGCCGGCGTGCCGACTGAGTACACCGACCGCGCCTCCTACGAGATCGACGTCATCTGCGGCAAGGGATTTCCGGCCTACTTCCTGATCGTCGCGGACTTGATCAACTACGCTCGCTCGATCAACATCCGGGTGGGCCCGGGCCGGGGGTCGGCTGCCGGGTCGCTGGTGGCCTACGCGCTAGGTATCACCAATATCGACCCTATTCCGCACGGTTTGCTGTTCGAACGCTTCCTCAACCCGGAACGGCCGTCGGCGCCCGATATCGATATCGACTTCGACGACCGTCGCCGAGGCGAGATGGTGCGCTATGCCGCCGAGCGGTGGGGCAGTGACCGGGTAGCCCAGGTGATTACCTTCGGCACCATTAAAACCAAAGCGGCGCTGAAAGATTCAGCCCGTGTGAATTATGGCCAACCGGGCTATGCCATTGCCGACCGGATCACTAAGGCACTTCCGCCGCCGATCATGGCCAAGGACATCCCGCTGTCGGGCATCACCGACCCCAACCACGAGCGGTACAAGGAGGCCGCCGAGGTTCGGGCGTTGATCGACACCGACCCCGATGTGCGCACCATCTACGAGACGGCGCGAGGCCTGGAGGGCCTGGTCCGCAACGCCGGTGTGCACGCCTGCGCGGTGATCATGAGCTCCGAGCCGCTGATCGAGGCGATCCCGTTGTGGAAGCGGCCACAGGACGGCGCCATCATCACCGGCTGGGACTACCCGTCGTGTGAAGAAATCGGCCTGCTGAAGATGGACTTCCTGGGCCTGCGCAACCTGACGATCATCGGTGACTGCCTGGAGAACATCAAAGCCAACCGGGGCATCGACCTGGATCTGGACACCTTGCCCTTCGATGACCCGCTCACCTACGAACTGCTGGGCCGCGGCGACACCCTGGGCGTGTTCCAGCTCGACGGTGGCCCGATGCGCGACCTGCTGCGCCGCATGCAGCCCACCGAATTCAACGACATCGTCGCCGTGCTGGCGCTGTATCGGCCCGGCCCGATGGGCATGAACGCCCACAACGACTACGCCGACCGCAAGAACGAGCGCCAGGCCATCAAGCCCATCCATCCCGAACTCGAAGAGCCGCTGCGCGACATCCTCTCGGAGACCTACGGCCTGATCGTCTACCAAGAGCAGATCATGTTCATCGCCCAGAAGGTGGCCTCCTACACCATGGGCAAGGCCGATGCGCTGCGTAAGGCCATGGGCAAGAAGAAACTTGAAGTGCTCGAAGCCGAATACAAGGGCTTCTATGAGGGGATGACTGCCAACGGATTCTCCGAAAAGGCCGTGAAAGCGTTGTGGGACACCATCCTTCCGTTCGCCGGCTACGCGTTCAACAAATCGCATGCGGCCGGCTACGGCCTGGTGTCGTACTGGACCGCCTATCTCAAGGCCAACTATCCGGCCGAATACATGGCCGGGCTGTTGACGTCGGTCGGTGACGACAAGGACAAGGCCGCGGTGTATCTGGCCGACTGCCGCCGGCTGGGGATCACCGTGCTGCCGCCGGACGTCAACGAATCCGAGTTGAACTTCGCTTCGGTGGGCGAAGACATCCGCTACGGGCTGGGGGCGGTGCGCAACGTCGGCGCCAATGTGGTCGGCTCGCTGATCAACACCCGGACCCATAAGGGCCGGTTCACCGACTTCTCCGACTACCTCAACAAGATCGACATCGCGGCCTGCAACAAGAAGGTCACCGAATCCTTGATCAAGGCCGGTGCCTTCGACTCCCTGGGGCATCCGCGCAAGGGCCTGTTCCTGGTGCACACCGACGCGGTCGACTCGGTGCTGGGCACCAAGAAGGCCGAAGCGGTGGGCCAGTTCGACCTGTTCGGCGGGGGAGACGGTGACAGCGCAGGAACCGATGCTGTTTTCGGCATCAAAGTGCCCGACGAGGAGTGGGCCGACAAACACAAGCTGGCCCTAGAACGGGAGATGCTCGGACTCTACGTTTCCGGGCACCCGCTGAACGGCATCGCGCATCTGCTGGCCGCCCAGGTCGACACCCAGATCCCGGCGATCTTGGAGGGCGACATCGCCTCCGACACCCAGGTGCGGGTCGGCGGAATCCTGGCGTCGGTGAACCGCCGGGTCAACAAGAACGGGCTGCCCTGGGCCTCGGCGCAATTGGAGGATCTCACCGGCGGTATCGAGGTGATGTTCTTTCCGCAGACCTACTCGGCGTTCGGCGCCGAGGTCGCCGACGACGCCGTGGTGCTGGTCAGCGCCAAGGTCAACATCCGCGATGACCGGATCTCGTTGATCGCCAACGAATTGGTGGTGCCGGATTTCTCCGCCAATGCCGCGGATCGGCCGCTGGCGGTGAGCCTTCCGACCCGACAATGCACCATGGACAAGGTCAGTGCGCTTAAGCAGGTGCTGACCCGCCATCCCGGTACCGCGCAGGTGCAACTGCGGCTGATCAGCGGGGAGCGCATCACCGTGCTGGAGCTGGATCCCTCGCTGCGGGTGACGCCATCTTCGGCGCTGATGGGAGATCTGAAGGCCTTGCTCGGCCCCGGCTGTCTGGGCGGGTAGCCGGGGGATCGCGCTGTCTGGCCACAGGTTGCGGGTTCGGCTGCGCCGCAACCTGACCAGGCATCTCAGAACTTGTAGCGCAGCACTCGGGCCTTGCCGGCCACCGACTTGAATCGGCCGGCAAGCCGAGTCATTGTGCGGGCCGGGCCGGGAAACGAATCCACCTCGGCGGCGTGTGCCAGGCAGGCCTGTTCGACCAGTCGCAGCCGCGGCTCCCACCGCTCCGGTGTGTGCGGGTCGGTGAAGCCGGGGTTGGCCCAGACCCGGCGCAGTATGGTGAACATTCCCCGCGGCGCGAGCTTCATGCCCAGCCAGCTGAGCGCCCCGACCCGCCCGTAGTCGTTGAATGCCAGCTCGCCGGTGACGAAATGGTCGATGGCGTGCCCGATCAGCGCGATGACCTGCGGTTCGGTGAGAAAGGCGAACAGTCCGTCGGCGATCACTATGGTGGGTCGCCCGACCGGGATGCCGGTTGTCCAGTCCGTGCCGGTCAGATCGGCGGCGATCACGTGCTCCGCGGGCTGAGCCGGCACCACCTTCTCGCGCAGTGCGATCACGTGCGGCAGATCGATGCTGTACCAGTCGACACCGGCTGGCGGTTGCACCCGGGCCAACGGCTCGTTGAGCCCGACGCCGAGGTCGACCACCACCGCATCGGGGTGCGCAGCCGTGTACGCGCGGACGCGCTCATCGAGCATCTTGGCGCGGAGGGCGGTTTGGCGCACCACACTTGCCGGGATCCGGAAGGCGGGAAAGTCGTAATCGATCAGGCCGACGACCCGGTCGGAGAACTCGTCACCGAGGATCGGGATGGGAGCACGACAGTCCAGTGCGCGCGCGTACGCGGTGAGGAACGCTGTCTGCTCGACCAAACTGAACTCGGTGACGGCAATCGGCATGGGCTCACCGTAGGCGATGTCGACCGCAGCGACCCGTAAGCGCAATCCCGCGCCTTCGCCACGGCGGCGCCACTAACGTCGACGCCATGGAAATCGTCAGGGAGACTCTGCAGGCCTCGACTATCGCGGTGGCAGCCGATGGCGCGCTCGGCTCCATCACGCTGAGCCGTCCGGACAAGCTCAACCCGCTGGGCACGGTGACACTCGACGAGTTGGTGGTGGCGGCCCGCTGGTTCGACGCCCGGCCCGCGATCAAGGTGGTGGTCGTGGCCGGCAGCGGCCGGGCGTTCTCTGCCGGCGCCGACCTGGCCGCGTTTGTGGCCGCCGCCGACGGGGCCGGGGCGCTGCGGGAGGCTGCCGACGCGGGACGGCGGATGGCGGATGCGATTGAAGCCATGCGGGCGGTGACGGTGGCGCGGCTGCACGGTCACTGCGTGGGCGGCGGCGTCGTGTTGGCCGCAGCGTGCGATCTGCGGGTGGCCGCCGAGGGCACCCGGTTCTCGATTCCGGAGGTTGACCTGGGTATTCCGTTGGCCTGGGGCGGTATCCCGCGGTTGGTCCGCGAGATCGGGCCGGCGCTCACCAAGGAACTCGTGATGACCTGCCGCCCGTTCGGTGCCGCCGAGGCCAAGGCGATCGGGTTCCTCAACCGGGTCGTGCCCGAGGCCGACCTCGACGCGGAGGTCGACGAGCTGGTGGGCCAGCTGGTCAGCAAATCCGCGCTCACGTTGGGCGGCACCAAACGGCAGGTCAACGCGGTGACCGAGGGCATGGTGGGGACCACGCGCAGCTGGAACGACGCCGATGCGCTGGTCACTGCGGTGCACGACGCCGAGTCGCAGGCCTCGGCCATGGCGTATCTGGAACGGGTCAGTCGCCGCTGAGGCGGTCACGAGCAGGAGGAACAGATGACTGCGACGTCACCGGTGAGCACCTTGTGCGAGGCGTTTCAGCGCACGGCGACGATCGATCCGGACGCGGTCGCGGTGCGCACCGTCGGCGACACCCAGACGCTGACCTGGCGCGAGTACGCCGATCAGGTTCGCCAGGTGGCGGCCGGCCTGGCCGGGCTCGGGGTACGCCGAGGCGACACGGTGTCGCTGATGATGGCGAACCGGATCGAGTTCTACCCGTTGGAGGTCGGCGCCCAGCATGTGGGCGCCACCTCGTTCTCGGTGTACAACACCCTGCCCGCCGAGCAGCTCGGCTATCTGTTCGCCAATGCTGGCACCAAAGTCGTGTTGTGTGAGCAGGCCTATGTCGAGACCATCCGGGCCAGCGGAGCGGCGATCGAACACATTGTCTGCGTGGACGGACGCCCGGACGGCACCTTGTCGGTCGCGGACCTGCTGGCCGCCGCCGATAGCGACTTTGATTTCGAATCCGCTTGGCGGGCAGTGCAGCCCGACGACGTCGTCACCCTGATCTATACCTCCGGAACCACTGGCTCGCCTAAGGGGGTGGAGATGACGCACACCAATCTGTTGTTCGAGGCAGCGGCACTCGACGCGGTGCTCGGGGTGCGCTTCGGGGACCGGATCACCTCCTATCTGCCCTCGGCGCACATCGCCGACCGTGCGATGTCCCTGTACAACTCCGAGATCGCCGGAGTGCAGGTGACCGTGGTGCCCGACGCGCGCCAGATCGGTGCGGCACTGCCGGATGTGCGGCCGACGATCTGGGGTGCGGTACCGCGGGTATGGGAGAAACTCAAGGCGGCAACCGAATTCGCTGTAGCGGGGGAGCCGGACGACAATCGCCGCGCCGCGCTGCAATGGGCGCTGGCAGTTGGTGCCAAACGGTCCGCGGCGCAACTGGCCGGCGAACAGGTCTCCGACGAACTGGCCGCGGAGTGGGCGCAGGCCGACGAGCTGGTGCTGTCCAAGCTTCGGGCCAAGCTGGGTTTGGACGAGCTGCGGTGGGCGGTGTCGGGCGCGGCGCCGATTCCCAAGGAGACCATCGCGTTCTTCGCGGGCCTGGGGATTCCGATCTGCGAGGTCTGGGGCATGTCGGAACTCAGTTGTGTGGCGTCGACCGTGCATCCGCGGGACGCCCGGCTCGGTACGGTCGGAAAGTTGTTGCCGGGATTGGAAAGCCGCATCGCCGACGACGGGGAGTTCTTGGTGCGGGGGCCCCTGGTGATGCGGGGTTACCGCCAGGAGCCGGCCAAGACCGCCGAGGCGATCGGCGCCGACGGATGGCTGCACACCGGCGACATCCTCGAGCAGGATGCCGACGGCTATCTGCGGGTGGTCGACCGCAAGAAGGAACTGATCATCAACGCGGCGGGCAAGAACATGTCGCCGGCGAACATCGAGAATGCGATTTTGGCGGCCTGCCCGATGATCGGGGCGATGGTCACCATCGGCGATTCCCGGCCGTACAACACCGCGCTGATGGTGTTCGACGCCGACTCGGTGGCGCCTTATGCCGCTGCCCATGGGCTGTCGGCGGCGACACCGGCAGCGCTGGCCGATGACCCGGGCGTGATCGCACAGATTGCGGCGGGCGTGGCCGAGGGCAATGCCAAGCTGTCGCGGGTCGAACAGATCAAGCGTTTCCGGGTGTTGCCCGCGCTGTGGGAACCCGGTGGCGACGAGGTCACCCTGACGATGAAACTCAAACGGCGGCCGATCGCGGTGAAATACGCCGAGGAGATCGTGAGCCTCTACGCCTCCGAACCCGGCTCCGAGGTACATCAGCCCCGGGGCGCCCAAACAGAGCCGACGACCACCGCCTCCCGCAGCGGGCTTAGTCCTGCTTGATGCCGAGAACGAGCCAGGCCGCTGTACAGATACCGGCGGCGGTCAGGACCGCGGCAGCGGCGCTGGACGTCACGGCGCCGACGATCAGCAGGGCGGCCAAGCCGATGGCCAGCGCAACCAGTTTGTAGGCCGGCCAGGGCACACCGGCGATGGGCACTTGCTGCCCGAAGCGTTCGGCCGTGGTCATGCATTTAACGGTACGCGATAATCAATTGTTAGGCTAGCCGAAATCTGCAGGCCGGATTGTTGTGTGGCCGACCCGGGCTAGTCTGGACCACATGCCTCTGAGCGGAGAATATGCCCCCAGCCCGTGGGATTGGTCCCGCGAGAACGCCGAGAAGTACATGTCATCCGGCGGCACCGAGGGAACCGACATGAAGGGCATGCCGGTCATTCTGCTGACCACGGTCGGCGCCAAGACCGGCAAGCTGCGTAAGACCCCGCTGATGCGGGTGGAACACGACGGCCAGTACGCGATCGTCGCGTCGCTGGGCGGGGCCCCGAAGAACCCGGTCTGGTACCACAACGTCGTCAAGAATCCGCGTGTCGAACTGCAGGACGGACCCGTCACCGGTGACTACGACGCCCGCGAGGTGTTCGGCGAGGAAAAGTCGCAGTGGTGGCAGCGCGCCGTGGCGGCCTATCCGGACTACGCCGAGTATCAGGAAAAGACCGAGCGCCAGATCCCGGTGTTCGTCCTGACCCCGGTGGGCTGAACACCCCGTTGGGTGACACCATATTGCGGTGTCCGCCGAACTGCGCCAGAACCGAAGTGGCTCCAATTCAGGCCCCGCAAAGGTCTCCTCGATGGGTCCGTTGACCGCGGCCGACATCGACGCGGCGGCCAAGCGGATCGCCGGCGTGGTCGCGCCCACCCCGCTGCAATACAGCGACCGGCTCTCCGAGCTGACCGGCGCCAACGTCTATCTCAAGCGCGAAGACCTGCAGTCGGTGCGCTCTTACAAGCTGCGTGGCGCCTACAACCTGCTGGTCCAGCTCAGCGAGTCCGAGCTCGCCGCCGGCGTGGTGTGCTCGTCGGCCGGTAACCACGCACAGGGATTCGCCTACGCCTGCCGGTCGCTGGGTGTCCACGGCCGGGTCTACGTGCCGGCCAAGACCCCGAAGCAGAAGCGTGACCGCATCCGTTACCACGGCGGCGAGTTCATCGAGCTGATCGTCGGCGGCGCGACCTACGACCTGGCTGCCGAGGCGGCCCTGGCCGATGTCGCGCGCACCGGTGCGACGCTGGTGCCGCCCTACGACGACCTGCGGACCATGGCGGGCCAGGGCACCATCGCGGTGGAGATACTCGACCAGCTCGACACCGAACCGGATTTGGTGGTGGTGCCGGTCGGTGGCGGCGGCTGCATCTCGGGCATCACCACCTACTTGGCCGAGCGGACCACCAAGAGCGCGGTGCTGGGCGTGGAGCCGGCCGGCGCCGCCTCAATGATGGCCGCGCTGGCCGCGGGGGAATTGGTGAGCCTGGACCACGTCGACCAGTTCGTCGACGGCGCGGCCGTCCGGCGCGCCGGGGCTCTGCCGTTTGCGGTGCTGTCCGGGGCCGGTGACATGGTGGCGGTGACCACCGTCGACGAAGGTGCGGTCTGCACCGCGATGCTCGACCTGTATCAGAACGAGGGAATCATCGCCGAGCCGGCAGGCGCCCTCTCGGTGGCGGCACTGTTGGCGGCTGACATCACCCCGGGTGCCACGGTGGTGTGCCTGATCTCCGGTGGTAACAACGACGTGTCCCGGTACGGCGAAATCCTGGAGCGCTCGCTGGTGCACTTGGGTCTCAAGCACTACTTCCTGGTCGACTTCCCCCAGGAACCGGGCGCGCTGCGGCGCTTCCTCGACGAGGTTCTGGGGCCCAGCGACGACGTCACCCTGTTCGAGTACGTCAAACGCAACAACCGGGACACCGGTGAGGCCCTGGTCGGGGTGCAACTGGGATCGGCGGCCGATCTCGACGGACTGCTGGACCGCATGCGTACCTCGGAGATCCACGTCGAGCCACTGGAGCCCGGCTCTCCGGCGTATCGCTACCTGCTGTAGCAGCGCGGATCTAGCATCTTGATGCGCCGATGCTATGATGTCCAGATGCGAACCACCGTGGATCTGCCCGACGACCTGCATCGGCAGGCGCAGGCGATTGCGCGGGATACCCGCCGCACGATCAGTGAGACGATCGCCGATCTGATGCGGCGCGGTCTGGGGCAGGGCGCTGCCGCGCGTGTGCACGAAAGTCAGCTGACTGGCCTGCCGGTGATACATCTCGGGACCGTGCTGACCTCAGAGGATGTCCGGTCCGTGGAGGACGAGGGTTGACCACGTTGCTCGACGCCAACGTGCTGGTGGCGCTGCTGGTCGATGACCATGTGCACCATGGACCGGCGGAGCGGTGGCTTTCGGCGAACAGTTCCGGCTTTGCGACGTGCCCGATGACCCAGGGCAGCCTGGTTCGCCTGCTGCTCAGGCAGGGGCAGACGGCGGCCACCGCGAGGGAGCTCGTCGGTGCCGTCGCACGAGATCCCCGGCACGAATTCTGGCCGGACAGCCTGTCGTTCGCCGATGTCACGCTCACCGGTGTCATCGGCCATCGGCAGGTGACCGATGCGTATCTGGCGCAACTGGCCAGATCCCACAACGGTCGACTCGCCACCTTCGACCGGGGTTTGGCGCAACTGCACAACGACGTGGCGGACTTGGTCCCGGCTGATTAGCGAGTCGGCAATGCCATCGGCTCACCGGCTCTTGCGCAGGACGGTCAGCGAGCGTGGCGTCACCGTCACGACCTGGCCGGCGTCCACCACCAGGTCGGTGCTGCCGGCCGGATGGGCGGTGTCGATCACCGCGGTCCAGACCTGCGCGTATTCGGTATTGGGCGTGACGAAGTCCACTGGTGTCTCACCGGCGTTGAAGCACAGCAGAAATGAGTCGTCGATGATCCGCTGCCCGCGCTCGTCCGGTTCGGGCAGTGCCTCGCCGTTCAGGAAAACCATGACGCACCTGCCGAATTCGCTGCCCCAGTCCTGCTGGGTCATCTCGTCTCCGGCCGGTGTGAGCCAGGCGATGTCACGCACCTCGTCGCCGCCGCGGATCGGCCGGCCCTCGAAGAACCGGCGCCGGCGGAACACCGGATGCGCGGTGCGCAGCGTGGTCAGTGCCCGGGTGAACGCCACCAGGTCGGCGTTGTGCTCGGCCAGTGTCCAGTCCATCCAGGACAACTCGGAGTCCTGGCAGTAGGCGTTGTTGTTGCCGCGTTGAGAGCGGCCCATCTCGTCGCCGTGCAAGATCATCGGGGTGCCCTGGCTGATCAGCAGGGTGGCCATGATGTTGCGGACCTGGTGGGCCCGCAACGCCACGATGGCGGGGTCGTCGGTCGGGCCCTCCACGCCGCAGTTCCACGACCGATTGTGACTCTCGCCGTCGCGGTTGTCCTCGCCGTTGGCTTCGTTGTGCTTCTCGTTGTAGGACACCAGATCCGCCAGCGTGAAACCGTCGTGGCAGGTGACGAAGTTGATGCTGGCACTGGGCCGCCGGCCGGTTGCCTCGTACAGGTCCGACGAGCCGGTCAGTCGCGACGCGAATTCACCAAGGGTCTCGGGCTCACCACGCCAGTAGTCGCGCGCGGTGTCGCGATATTTGCCGTTCCATTCCGTCCACAACCCGGGGAAGTTGCCCACCTGATAGCCGCCTTCGCCGACGTCCCAGGGCTCGGCGATCAGCTTCACCTGGCTGACCACCGGATCCTGTTGCACCAGATCGAAGAACGCGGACAGCCGATCGACGTCATGCAGTTCTCGAGCCAGCGTGGAGGCCAGGTCGAAGCGGAAGCCGTCGACGTGCATCTCGGTCACCCAGTAGCGCAACGAGTCCATGATCAGCTGCAGGGTGTGCGGATGACGGGCGTTCAGACTGTTGCCGGTACCGGTGTAGTCGGTGTAGTGCCGCAGATCGTCTTCGTCGAGCCGGTAGTAAGCGGCGTTGTCGATACCGCGGAAGTTGAGCGTGGGGCCCAGGTGGTTGCCTTCGGCGGTGTGGTTGTAGACCACGTCGAGGATCACCTCGATGCCGGCTTGGTGGAACGCCCGCACCATCGCCTTGAACTCGGCCACCGCTCCGCCGGCCTGGCGACTGGCCGCGTACTCGTTGTGCGGTGCGAAGAACCCGAAGGTGTTGTACCCCCAGTAGTTTCGCAGCCCCAGCTCCCGCAGCCGCTGATCGTGCAAGAACTGGTGGACCGGCATCAACTCGATGGCCGTCACGTTCAGCGATTTGAGATGGTCGATGATCACCGGATGCGCCAGCCCGGCGTAGGTGCCGCGCAATTCGGCGGGAATGCCCGGATGGGTCTGGGTCATGCCTTTGACGTGCGCCTCGTAGATGATCGTCCGGTGGTACGGGGTGCATGGTGAGCGGTCGGCCGCCCAGTCGAAGAAGGGGTTGATCACCACGCTGGTCATGGTGTGGCCCAGCGAGTCGAGTGACGGGGGAGCGCCGTCGTTGTCGGGATCGGCCAGGTCGTAGGAGAACAGCTCCGGGCCGAAGTCGAACGCGCCGTGAAAGGCCTTCCCGTACGGGTCCAGCAGCAGCTTGCCGGGATCGCAGCGCTGGCCTGCGGCCGGGTTGTAGGGCCCGTGCACCCGGAAGCCGTAGTGCTGTCCGGGACCGACTCCGGGCAGGTAAGCGTGCCAGACGTAGCCGTCCACCTCATCGAGACCGATCCGGGTCTCGCTGTGGTCGCGGTCGTCGATCAGGCAGAGTTCGACGCGCTCGGCGACTTCGGAGAACACCGCGAAGTTGGTGCCGGCTCCGTCATACACCGCGCCAAGGGGATAGCTGCTTCCGGGCCAGACCGAGGGCGCGGACGGCTCCGGGGTGGCCTGGGGGCCCGACTCAGCCGACGACACCGCTCGACCCTATCTGTTTTCCCGGCGTCTGCCGCCGAGCGCGGCCGGGTTCACCACCAGCCGGTGGCCGCACCCATCTGCCGACCAAGCTCTCCGGTCATGGTGCGCATGTAGGTCGCCGACAGGTGATGAGAGTCGTGGTAGACCAGCACATTCCCCTCGACCGCGCGGCAGATCTCTTTGTCGCAGACGGCGTCCGAGAGGTCCAGCGGCTTGAGCAGCGGGAACTTGCCGATGAAGTCCAGCGTGGGGTTGCGTTCGACGAGCACTTCGGAGCGTTTGATGCCGCAGGATTCCGCGTCGCCGCCAGAGGCCAGGCAGTCCGCCGGCTGGAACGGGTCGCCGTCGCGCACCAGCCACGGCGTGTCGCGGACACCCAGGATGGGAATGTGGTTGTCCGACAGCTGCTTCCAGATCCCGACGTAGGTTCCCGGCATCACATCCCCGGGCTTGATGTTCCATGGCCGGGTGGCGGTGGTGAACACGAAGTCCGGGTGGTCGGCGATCAACTTGTTCATGGTCTTGCCCACCCACTCGTAGCACTGCGGGTAGGGGGCGTTGTTGCCCATGATCAGCGGGACCTTCTCGGTGGACAGCGGGCAGCCCATCTTGAGGTAGGTGACCACCTTGAAGTGGTGCCGCTGGCCGAGGATGTCCAGCGCGGGCAGCCAGTGTTCGGCATGCGATCCGCCGGCCAGCGCGACGGTCCGGGTCGCCTCCGGGTCGCCGTAGGTGCAGTTGATCAGCGCCGGATTGGTGAAGTTGCTGATGCAGTTGTCCCGGGTGGAGCGCGGCAGGTCCTTCTTGGCCTCCAGGATGGTGGGCCGCATCCGAAGTTTGGGTACTCGCTTGTGCTTCAGCAGCGCGCGGGCACCGGGGTAGTCATCCTTGCTGAGTTTGACCAGCTCGGTGCCGCTGGCCCGTTGCACGGTGACGTGCTCCCGCCAGGAGAACGACGTCGCCGTCAGCGCCACTCCCAGCAGCACCACGGTCGAGCCCAGCACCAGCGTCGGTCGCCGCCACCAGCCGGCCGAGGGCTTGCGCCACCGCGGCCGCACCACCGGTGCGGCGCCGGCGGCGGCCGGTTTGCGCGAGCGCAGCGGATCTTCGACGAACCGGGTGGTCAGATAGGCCAACACGCCCGACACCAGCAGGATCACCGCGCCGTCCAGCAGGCTTGCGTGCCGATGCCCGCTGTAAGACAGCCAGAAGATCAGCAGCGGCCAGTGCCACAGATACAACGAGTAGGCCATCGAGCCGAGCGTCACCAGCGGCGCCGCCGCCAGCCACCGGTTGGGCCACGGCAGTTTGGTGCTGGTGCTCGGGTGGGCTTGCCGGTTGGCGCCAGCCAGAATGAACGCCACGGTGGCCCCGACCGGCACCAGCGCCCACGGGCCGGGGAACTCGCGCACGCCCTCGATCAGGGCCCCGCAGCTCAGGATGGCCGCCAGCGCCACCGTGCCGACGGCGGTCCGCAGCCACATCGGCCAGCGGATGTAGGGGACCAGCGCTCCGACCAGCGCGCCGATCAGCAGCTCCCAGGCGCGGGCGAAGCTGTTGTAGTAGGCCAGCGACTGATTGGCCTGGTGCGCGACGATCGCATACCAGAACGAGGCCACGGTCAGCGCCGTGAGCAGCATGACGAACGCGGCCCGCAGGTGCTTGCCGAGCACGCGCCGGAACAGGAAGGCAAAGCCGAAGACCAGCAGCAGGAAGCTCAGGTAGAACTGGCCCTGCACCGACATCGACCAGATGTGCTGCAGGGGGCTGACTGCCTCACCGGCCTGCAGGTAATCGGCGGCGCTGCGGGCCAACTCCCAGTTCTGGTAGTAGCCGAGGCTGGCCAGGCTCTGGTCGGCGAAGGTCTCCCAGCGGGTCTGCGGCTGGATCCAGATGGTCAGCACCGCGCAGGCGGCCAGCACCACCACCAGGGCGGGCAGCAGACGGCGGACCAGCCGGACCAGGTCGGGGACCGGTGACAGCGACGAGGTCGGGTTGAGCGCGACCCGCAGCAGCTTGCCGCCGAAGAAGAAACCCGAGAGCGCCAGGAAGACATCGACCCCGCCGGAGACCCGCCCGAACCAGACGTGGAACACCGCTACCAACGCGATGGCGACGCCCCGCAGACCGTCCAGGTCGTGGCGGTAGAAACCCTGCTTGCGGCTGCCCATCACGGTGGCCGACCCGGGGGTCGGAACCGACCCGGAAGCGGGTCCCTCAGCAGGTGTTACCGCCGGTCGGGGCGGGGACAGGGCAATCATGATCGCCCGACAATCTACCTAACCTGCCTGGAGAAACCGCATTCCACGCGGTGTGACGTCGACCGAGTCGGTCAGGGAAGCACCCGGGTCAGGTAGGGGACCATGTTGGAGGTGCGCGCCGGTGAGACCGAGACCGCGGGGCTGGTGCCCTCGATCATCTGATTGTTGCCCAGGTACAGCGCGACGCTCTGGGTTCCACCGGGGCCGTAGCACAGCAGATCGCCGGGACGGGCCTGGGCGGGCGGCACCTTCTGGCCGACGCTGCACTGCTCGCCGGAGGTGCGCGGCATCCTGATCCCGGCACCGGCGAACGCGTACTGAATCAGGCCGGATGCGTCGAAGCCGACGGTGGTGGTGTCCGGAACGTCCCCGGTGGGCACCAGCGCCGTGCCCGGCAGGCCCGGGGTGGCGCTTCCCGGCAGCAGCGGGTTGCTGGGGGTGCTCGGGAGGCTGGCGCGGCCGGTGATGTCGGTCAACGAGCTGCGGGTGGTGGCAGCCCGGGCCCGCGCGCTGTTGGTGGGTCCGTTGACGTCCCCGCCGCCGTAGACGAAGGGCACCCCACGCTGTGACAGCGCGCGTTGGATCACCCGCTCGACGAGCTGGTTCTGACCGGTCTGTGACAGCGGGTCGGCATAGGCGGGCGCGGCACTCAGCGCCGGGGCCAGGGCCGCCGCCAATGCGATCGCGGTAGCGCAGACGCGTTTCATCAGGTACAACCCCCTTCTCGGCCGATATTCACGGCAGTATCACTCGTCACTTCTGTCACAGAGACTACCGGTGTGTACGCGCAGTGAGCCGCCGCGGGAGAGAAATTGCGCAACCTGTGACCCAACGGTTACGCCGGTGGCCACTACTGTCGTCAGGCATGTCCGCGTTGAGTCCCGACCAGATCAGCGCCATCGACGCCGCACACCTGTGGCACCCGTACAGCACGATCGGCGCCGAATCTCTGGCGCCGACGGTGGCGCTGGCCGCCCGGGGCGCCTACCTGACCCTGGCGGTCGACGACGCACCGGTTGAGGTGCTCGACGCGATGAGCTCCTGGTGGACGGCGATCCACGGCCACGGCCACCCCGAACTCGATGCCGCCCTCACGGCGCAACTGGGCACCATGAGCCACGTCATGTTCGGCGGGCTCACCCACGAACCCGCCGCCCGGCTGGCCCAGCTGCTGGTGGAGATCACCCCGGCCGGGCTGGACACGGTGTTCTTCTCGGACTCGGGGTCGGTGTCGGTGGAGGTCGCGGTCAAGATGGCGCTGCAGTACTGGCGCGCCCGCGGCCGCGGCGCCAAACACCGGCTGATGACCTGGCGCGGCGGCTACCACGGCGACACCTTCACCCCGATGAGCATCTGCGACCCCGACGGGGGAATGCACTCGCTGTGGCGTGATGTCCTGGTGGCACAGCTGTTCGCCCCGCAGGTGCCCCGCGACTACGACCCGGCCTACAGCGCCGCCTTCGAGGCGCAGCTGGAGCAGCACCGCGATGAGGTGGCGGCCGTGGTGGTAGAGCCGGTGGTGCAGGGTGCCGGCGGCATGCGCTTCCACGATCCGCGCTACCTGACGGACCTGCGCGAGGCCTGCACCCGCCACGGCGTCCTGCTGATCTTCGACGAGATCGCCACCGGCTTCGGCCGCACCGGTGCGCTCTTCGCCGCCGACCACGTGGGCGTGAGCCCCGACATCATGTGTGTCGGCAAGGCCATGACCGGCGGCTACCTCAGCCTGGCCGCCACCCTGTGCAGCACCGAGATCGCCCACACCATCAGCGGCGGCGAGGCCGGCGCACTCATGCACGGGCCGACGTTCATGGCGAACCCGCTGGCCTGCGCGGTCTCGGTCGCCAGCACCGAGCTGCTGCTGCGCCAGGACTGGCGGGCGTCGGTCGCCGAGATCGGCGCCGGATTGACCGCCGCGCTACAACCCGCGCGCGATCTGCCCGCAGTCGCCGATGTCCGGGTCTGCGGCGCCATCGGAGTCATCGAATGCCGGGAGCCGGTGGACATGGCCGGTGCCACTCGGGCCGCGCTGGCCCACGGCGTATGGCTGCGCCCGTTCCGCAACCTGGTCTACGCGATGCCGCCCTATGTCTGTACGCCCGAGGAGATCGCCCGGATCGGCAGCGCGATGGTGGGCACCGTGCATGCCTTAGCCTGAACAGTGTTCAAGTCGTCTCGAGACCGCACAGGGAGCGCCGCGTGACCCGCACCGATGTGTCGCCACTGGCCTGGTTGGCCGAGGTGGAGCAGCGGCGCCGTCAGGCCGGGCTGCGACGTTCACTGCGGGTGCGGCCCGTCGTCGCGACCGAACTGGACCTGGCATCCAACGACTACCTCGGCCTGGCCACCCACCCGGCCGTCATCGCCGGCGGCGTCGAGGCGCTGCAGACCTGGGGCGGCGGCGCCGGGGGATCGCGCCTGGTGACCGGCAACACCGAACTGCATCAGCAGTTCGAACAGCAGTTGGCCGACTTCGTCGGTGCGCCAGCGGGTTTGGTGTTCTCCTCCGGCTACACCGCCAACCTCGGTGCGGTGGTCAGCCTGTCCGGGCCGGGTGCGTTGCTGGTGTCCGACGCCTACTGTCACGCATCTTTGGTGGACGCCTGCCGACTTTCTCGGGCGCGGGTCGTCGTCACCGAGCACCGTGACGTGGATGCGGTGGCCGCCGCACTGGCTGCCCGGACCGAGGAACGCGCCGTGGTCCTCACCGAATCGGTGTTCAGCACGGACGGGGCACTGGCCCCGCTGCGACAGCTGCACGAGGTCTGCCGCCGGCACGGCGCGCTGCTCATCGTCGATGAGGCGCACGCGTTGGGCGTGCGCGGCGTCGGTGGCCGCGGGCTGGTGCACGAGGTCGGGCTGGCCGGGGCGCCCGATGTGGTGATCACCACGACGCTGTCCAAGGCCCTGGGCAGTCAGGGCGGCGCGGTGCTGGGGCCCATCGAGGTGCGCGACCACCTCATCGATGCCGCCCGCACGTTCATTTTCGACACCGGTCTCGCGCCGGCGGCACTGGGCGCCGCGTCGGCCGCCCTGGACGTGCTGGTCACCGAGCCGTCCCGCGCCGCCGACGTATTGCGGCACGCCGGCGTGCTGGCGCAGATCTGCGGACTGCACCACCAGCCGGAATCCGCGGTGGTCTCGGTCATCCTCGGGGACGCCGAGGCGGTGGTGGGCGCCGCCCCCGCCTGCCTGGGTGCCGGGGGCCGGGGCGGCTGGTTCCGGCCGCCCCCCCTGCCCGCGGGCACCGCGCCGCTGCGGTTGACCGCGCGGGCTTCGCTGACCGCCGACGATCTGGCGCTGGCGCGCCGGGTGCTGCGCGACGTGCTGCGCGACCATCCCGCCTTGTCGTCATGACCGTTCTGGTCATCACCGGCACCGGCACCGGGGTGGGCAAGACGATCGCCACCGCCGCGCTGGCCGGCGCGGCCCGGCAGGCGGGCCTGGACGTGGCGGTGTGCAAGCCGGTCCAGACCGGCACCGCTGACGGCGACGACGACCTGGCCGAGGTCGGCCGGCTGTCGGGGGTGACCGAACTGTTCGCCGGCGCCCGCTATCCGGCGCCGTTGGCCCCGGTGGCCGCGGCCGAGCAGGCCGGGATGGCACTCCCGACCCGAGCAGAACTGTTGGCGATGATCCGCGGCGCGGACCGACCGGGACGACTGACCCTGGTGGAGGGTGCCGGTGGCCTGCTGGTCGAGCTGGCCGCCGACGGTGTCACCCTGCGCGATCTGGCCGTCGACCTGGGCGCGCCCGTGCTGGTGGTGGTCGACGCCGAACTGGGCACCCTCAACCACACCGCTTTGACCCTGGAATCACTTGCCGGGCAAGGCTTGTCGTGTGCTGGCGTGGTGATCGGTAGCTGGCCGGCGCAACCCGGTCCGGCCGCCACCAGCAATCGCGGGGCGCTGGCCCGGCAGGCTCCGGTACGCGCCGCGCTGCCGGCAGGAGCCGGGGTGTTGGGCGACGGGGAGTTCGCCGCCATGAGTGCCGCGGCGTTCGACATCGACTGGGTGCGCACCCTGGCGGGGTAGCGATGGTGCACTCGATCGAGCTGGTCTTCGACGCCGACACCGAGTCCGCGGTCCGGCGGATCTGGGCCGAGCTGGCCGCCGCCGGAGTGCCCAGCCAGGCCCCGGCCGCTCGCCCGCACGTCACCCTGGTGGTCGCCCGGCGGATCGATCCGCAGGTCGACGCCGCGCTGTCCACCGCTGTGGACCGACTGCCGATCGACTGCACCCTCGGGGCGACGCTGATCTTCGGCCGCTCACACGGGGTATTGGCACGGCTGGTGGTGCCGACGGTGGCGCTGCTGGAGTTGCACGAGCAGGTGTACCGCTTGTGCGCACCCCACCTGATTCCCGGCCCGTTGGCCAACGTGGTGCCCGGCCAGTGGACGGCGCACACCACGCTGGCCCGCCGGGTCGGTCCGGCCCAACTGGGCCGGGCTCAGCGCATCGCCGGCCGGTGCGACATCAACGGGCGGTTTGTCGGGCTGCGGCGCTGGGATGGCAACGCGCGCACCGAATATCCGATTACCTGACCGCGAGACCGGCCCGCATCGCCAGCCCATCGATCAGCAACCCCAGCCCGAATGCGAACGCACTGCTCGGGTCGGCGTCGGAGGTGATCTCGGCGGCCCCGGCCGGATCCCACTGCAGGCGGGACTGCTCGGCGGCGGTGGAGCCGAAGACGTAGTAGACGACGGTGCGCGCGACCTGCCCGGCCTGATCCGGGTGCACTCCGGCTGCCGTCGCGGACCGCGCCAGCAGCGCCAGAATGTCGGTGGCTGCTTGGGACTGGCCCGCCGCCATGCTGGCCGACACCAGTTCGGCTCCGTCGGTGTGGGACAGCAGCGCATCGCGCAGGCGTTCGCCCACGGTCTGGATCTGCCACTGCCAGCTGCCCGGCCCGGGGTCTGTGCAGGCGGGCGCCAGGACGCGGTCGGCGACCGCACCCAGCAGCTGCTGCTTGTTGGCGAAATGCCAGTACAGCGCGCTGGGGCTGACATTGAGCTCGCGCGCCAGCCGGCGCATCGACAGATCCGCTATGCCGTAGTCGTCCAGGATGGAGGTCGCCGCGGCGG
>CAXYUC010000049.1:0-26047 GCA_964292075.1 uncultured Mycolicibacter sp. | reverse complement strand
CGCCGACCGGGGCGAACGCGCCCTTGGGGGTGGTGTCGGCGCCGATCACCAGCGCCACGTCGCAGAAGCCGGCCAGGATCTGGGCCCGCGCGCTCTGCAGCGCCTGCGAACCGGAGGCGCAGGCGGCGTAGGACGACGACACCGGAACCCCGTTCCAGCCCAGCTTCTGGGCGAACGTCGAACCGGCGATGAAGCCCGGGTAGCCGTTGCGGATGGTGTCCGCGCCGGCAATGAACTGGATCTGCTGCGCGTTCAGGCCGGCGTCGGCCAGCGCGGCACGGGCGGCGACCACTCCGTACTCGGTGAAGTCGCGGCCCCACTTGCCCCACGGGTGCATGCCCGCACCCAGGATGTACAGCGGCTCAGGCATTGGAGTCCACCTTCTTCCACGCGTAGACGGTGCGCGTCACGCCGTCGTCGTCGGTGTAAAGCGGCATGGTGGTCAGCTCCATCTCCATGCCGACCTTCAAATCCGCGGCCAGGGTGCCCTCGACGACCTTGCCCAGCACGATCAAGCCCTCGGCCTCAAGCTCGACCGCGGCGATCGCGAACGGCTCGAACGGGTCGCTCGGCGGGTAGGGAGACGGCGGGAGGTACCGGTTCTCGGTGTAGCTCCAGATCTTGCCGCGCCGCGACAGCGCGACCGGCTCCAACACATCGCCGTCGCAGGCGGGGTTGGGGCAGTTGTTCTCACGCGGCGGGAACACATAGGTGCCGCATTGCGGACACTTGGCGCCGGTCAGGTGGGGGAGGCCGGCGTCGTCGGTGGCGAACCACCCGTCGATGGCCGGCTGCGAGGCTACATCTGGCACTCGGTCAGCGTACCCAACCCGAACGGCGAAACTGAAACGTGTTCTAAGTTCAGACCCGCGCTCGATCCGCTCCGGTGTCGCGCCGGTAGGCGGCGGCCACCCGGGCCAGGTTGTCCGACCGCAGGATGGCGCCGCGGCGGTGCATCTCCCGGTTGGCGGCTACCACCGCCGCGGTCGCTTCCCGGCGGTGCTCCTCATAGACCCGCAGGCCGGTGTCCGGATGCGCTGCCAGGCCGTCTGCCAGGGCGCGCGCGTCCAAGATGGCCTGCGATCCGCCGTTGGCGCCCACCGGATACATCGGGTGTGCCGCGTCGCCCAGCAGCGTCACGCGTCCTCGGCCCCACCGCGGCAGTGGGTCGCGATCGACCATCGGATACTCCAGCGGGTCTGCGGTACGTCCCACCAGGTCGACAACGTCGAGCCAATCCACATTCCAGCCGTCCAGGTGGGCCAACAGCTGATCGGCCTCGCACCGCTGGTTCCAGCCCGCGGTGCCCGGCAGCGGCCCGGGTGGGGCTTCGGGCACCAACAGCACCCAGTTGATCAGGCCGCTGCCGATCCGATAGATCACCAACTCGGTGCCGTCGTCGGCCTTGACGATCGCCATCGTCTGCCCGTCCAGACACGGCTCGCCCGGCGCTGCGCCGCGCCACATCCGCACCCCTGACCACCGCAGTTCGTCGCCGCCGGGGTGCAACTGGGCACGTACCGCCGAATGAATCCCGTCGGCGCCCACTAGGACGGTCCCCGCCAGCTCGTCGTCCCCCAGCTGCACGCGCACCGCGTCGCCGCCGTCGACGAACCCGGTGACCCGCGATCCGGTGCGTACCGCGCCCGTCCCTAACCGCTCGCGCACCGCATCGAGCAACAGCAGCTGTAGCTCGCCGCGGTGCACCGAATACTGCGGGAATCCGTAGCCGCCGGCGATGCCGCGCGGTTCGCGGAACAGTTCCCGGCCGCGAGTGTCGAAGTACGCCAGCGAGGTCGGGGCCACCGCCAGCGCCGACAGCCGCTCACCCAGGCCCAGCGCGAACAACTCGCGGACCGCGTGCGGCAGCAGGTTGATGCCGACGCCCAGCGGCCGCAGCTCCCGGGCGCCTTCGACGACGATCGCGGGGATCCCGTGTGCGTGCAGGGTCAGTGCGGTGGTCAATCCGCCGATACCGGCGCCGGCGATCAGAACGTTCAAATCGGTCATGACTTCAGCGTCGTGGCCCCGAAACTATAAGTCCAATATCTAATCAGACCACGAACTATATTGAATGCTTATGGAACTGCGGCAGCTCGAGTACTTCATTGCGGTCGTGGAGGAAGCGAACTTCACCCGCGCGGCGCAACGAGTGCACGTTGCGCAGCCGGCCGTCAGTGCCCAGATCGGGCGTCTGGAACGAGAACTCGGCCAGCGGCTGCTGGACCGCTCCCGCCGGGAGGTTCGTCCGACGGCGGCAGGCGCGGCCGTGCTGCCGTACGCCAAAGCCGCCTTGGCGGCGGTGGATGACGTGCGGCTGGCCGTCGACGAACTCAGCCGGCTGGTGCGCGGCACGGTCACGATCGGCACCGTCACTGCCCATCCTGTCGACGTGCCGGGTCTGCTCGCCGAATTTCACGCTGAGTATCCGAACGTCGAAATCACGCTCAGCACAGCCAATTCCGATGAGCTGATCGACACGGTTCGGGGCGGCGACTTGGATCTGGCGATCGTGTCGGTCAGCCCCAGCGAGCAGCCCGCCGGGCTGGATATTGAGGTGGTCACCGACGAGCCCGTCGACGCCGCGGTGGGCCTGGCCGATGAGCTGGCCGGGCATGCCACGGTCAGCCTTGCGCAGTTGGCGCAGCAGCCGCTGATCGCCCTGCCCGTCGGCACCGGCATCCGGCGCCAGCTCGATCAAGCCTGCGCGGCGGTCGGCGTCTCGCCGCGGATCGCATTCGAGGCCAGCACCCCGCAGGCGCTGGCCGAGTTGGCCGAGCGTGGGCTCGGGGTCGCGATCCTGCCGCGCTCGATGGCTCGCGGCCGCCCGGGCCTGCACCCACTGCGGCTGACGCCGGAACTGCGGGGCCGTCTGGTGTTGGCCTGGCGTGCGTCGGGACCGCGCAGCCCCGCCGCCCGGGTGCTCGTCGACAGGGCGCGGCAGTTACTGCGTGTCGGGACGGGTGCATAGAGTTGGGGCCGTGAGTCAGACCAAACCGACGCTGCTGCTTCTCGACGGAAACTCGCTGGCGTACCGCGCGTTCTATGCCCTGCCCGCGGAGAACTTCAAGACCCGCAGCGGCCTGACTACCAACGCGGTCTACGGATTCACCGCGATGCTGATCAACCTGCTGCGCGACGAGAACCCCACCCACATCGCCGCCGCGTTCGACGTGTCGCGGCAGACGTTCCGCTCGGAGCGCTTCCCGGAGTACAAGGCCACCCGTTCGGCGACCCCCGATGAGTTCCGCGGCCAGATCGACATCACCAAGGAAGTGCTGGCCGCGCTGGGCATCACCGCGCTGTCGGAGCCGGGCTTCGAGGCCGACGACCTGATCGCCACCCTGGCCACCCAGGCCGACGCCGAGGGCTACCGGGTGCTGGTGGTCACCGGCGACCGCGACGCCCTGCAGCTGGTCAACGAGAACGTGACCGTGCTCTACCCCCGTAAGGGCGTCAGCGACCTGACCCGGTTCACCCCGGACGCGGTCGTCGAGAAGTACGGCCTGACCCCGGCGCAGTACCCGGACTTCGCGGCGTTGCGCGGCGACCCCAGCGACAACCTGCCCGGCATCCCTGGCGTGGGGGAGAAGACCGCGTCGAAGTGGATCACCGAATACGGGTCGCTGCAGGGGCTGGTGGATCAGGTCGACACCGTCAAGGGCAAGGTCGGAGATGCGTTGCGCGCCAACCTTTCCACCGTGGTCCTCAACCGCGAGCTGACCGACCTGGTCCGCAACGTGCCGCTGGCTCAAACGCCAGACACCCTGCGACTGGTGCCGTGGGACCGAGAGCAGATCCATCAGCTCTTCGACGACCTCGAGTTCCGGGTGCTGCGCGACCGGCTGTTCGACACGCTTTCCACCGCCGGCGGTGCGGTGCCCGAAGCCGAGGAGGGCTTCGAGGTGCGCGGCGGCGCCCTGGAGCCGGGAACGGTCGCCTCGTGGCTGGCCGAACACGCCGCCGACGGACGGCGCACCGGGCTGGCCGTGATCGGCACCCACCGCAGCTTCGACAGCGACGCCACCGCGCTGGCCCTGGCCTCGGCGGACGGCGACGGCGGCTACATCGACACCGCGACGCTGACCGCCGAGGACGACGCCGCGCTGGGGGCCTGGCTGGCCGACCCGGGCAAGCCCAAGGCGCTGCACGAGGCGAAGCTGGCGATCCACGATCTGGCCGGGCGTGGCTGGACCCTGGACGGCGTCACCTGTGACACCGCCCTGGCCGCCTACCTGGTGCGGCCCGGCCAGCGCAGCTTCACACTCGACGACCTCTCGGTGCGCTACCTGCGCCGGGAGCTGCGTGCCGAATCCGATGAACAGCAACAGCTTTCGCTGCTGGATGACACCGAGGGCGTCGACGATCAGGCCGTGCAGACCGCGATCCTGCGGGCCCGGGCCGTCAATGACCTGGCCGACGCGCTGGATGTTGAACTGGCCCGCATCGACTCCTCCGGTCTGCTCGCCGACATCGAGCTGCCCCTGCAGCGGGTGCTGGCCGAGCTGGAGACCGCCGGGATCGGTGTGGACCTCGACCACCTGAGCCAGCTGCAGAGCCGGTTCGGCGACCAGATCCGCGACGCCGCCGAGGCGGCCTACGCGGTGATCGGCAAGCAGATCAACCTCGGCTCGCCCAAGCAGCTGCAGGTGGTGCTCTTCGACGAGCTCGGCATGCCCAAGACCAAGAAGACCAAGACCGGCTACACCACCGACGCCGACGCGCTGCAGACCCTGTTCGACAAGACCGGCCATCCGTTCCTGGAACACCTGCTGACCCACCGCGACGTCACCCGGTTGAAGGTGACCGTCGACGGATTGCTGAAATCGGTTGCCTCCGACGGCCGAATCCACACCACGCTGAACCAGACCATCGCGGCGACCGGGCGGCTGTCGTCCACAGACCCCAACCTGCAGAACATCCCGATCCGCACCGACGCCGGCCGCCAGATCCGGGACGGCTTCGTGGTCGGCGAGGGCTACCCCGAGCTGATGACGGTCGACTACAGCCAGATCGAGATGCGCATCATGGCGCACCTGTCGGCCGATGAGGGCCTGATCGAGGCGTTCAACACCGGCGAAGACCTGCACTCGTTCGTCGGGTCGCGGGCGTTCTCGGTGCCCATCGACGAGGTGACCCCGGACATGCGCCGCCGCGTCAAAGCGATGTCCTACGGCCTGGCCTACGGGTTGAGCGCCTACGGGCTGGCCTCCCAGCTCAAGATCTCCACCGAAGAGGCCAAAGAGCAGATGGACGCCTACTTCGACCGGTTCGGCCGGGTGCGCGACTATCTGCACGAGGTGGTCGAGCAGGCCCGCAAGGACGGCTACACCTCCACGGTGCTGGGCCGGCGGCGCTACCTGCCGGAGCTGGACAGCAGCAACCGCCAGGTCCGGGAGTCGGCGGAGCGGGCCGCGCTCAACGCCCCGATCCAGGGCAGCGCGGCCGACATCATCAAGGTCGCGATGATCAACGTCGATCAAGCCCTCAAGGCCTCCACCCTGCGGTCGCGAATGCTGCTGCAGGTGCACGACGAATTGCTGTTCGAAGTCGCCGACGGCGAACGTCAGCCGCTGGAGGCGCTGGTGCGCGACAAGATGGGCAGCGCCTACCCACTCAGCGTGCCGCTGGAGGTCGCGGTCGGTTACGGGCGTAGCTGGGATTCAGCAGCGCACTAACGCGGATCCGGCGACCTGTCGGGGGAGGCGCGTATAATCGAACACATGTTCGAAGGAACGCTTCCCTCCGCGGAGTCGGTCGCGCGTCTCAGTGGGCGGTTTGAGCGGCGGTACCCCTCGCGTACGCCGGAGTCGGCGGCGTTGGTGGATCGGGTTTGCGTGTCGGCGCGGGCGGAGAATCGGGCGGCGGCGGCGCAGTTGGTGGCGATTGGGGAGTTGTTTGCGCTGCGCTTGAGTCGGTGTGGTGAGAGGCAGGAGTGGGCGGTCGATACTGAGGCGGCGGTGGCTGCGGAGGTGGCGGCGGCGTTGCGGATCAGTCAGGGCCTGGCGGGGAGTCGGTTGCACTATGCCCGGGCGATGCGTGAGCAGTTGCCGCAGGTGGCGGAGGTGTTCAAGGCCGGCGAGATCGATATCCGGTTGTTTCAGACGATGGTGTATCGCACCGGGTTGATTACCGACCGGGAGGTGCTGGCGGTCGTCGATGGGCAGTTGGCGGCCCAAGTGCCACGGTGGCCGTCGCTGACCATGAACCGGTTGGCGGCAAAGATCGACAAGATCGTGGCCCAGGCCGACGCCGATGCGGTGCGCCGCCGCAAAGAGCGGCAGGCTGAACGCGAGATCGTGTTCGGGGATTTTGCCGAAGGTGGTCTCTCGGAGATCCAAGGCAGCCTGTTCACCACCGACGCCCGTGCGGTGGATAAGGCCCTGGATGCGTTGGCCGCCACGGTCTGTGAGCACGATCCACGCACTCGCGAGCAGCGGCGGGCCGATGCGATGGGGGCGTTGGCGGCCCGGGCCGATCGGCTGGGTTGCCGCTGCGGGCGCCCGGACTGTGTGGCGGGCGGTCGGGCGGCGGCCTCGCCGGTGGTGATTCATGTGATCGCCGAGCAGGCCACCGTAGACGGGACGGGTGATGCGCCGGGTTCGTTGGTCGGGTCTGAGGGGTTGATCCCGCCGGAGTTGATTGCCGAGCTTGCCCGGTCGGCCCGGTTGGTGTCGTTGGTGCATCCCGCCGATGCCCTGCCCGAGCCGGGGTATGTGCCTTCGAAGGCGCTGGCTGATTTTGTGCGGTGCCGGGACATGACGTGCCGTTGGCCCGGTTGTGACCGTCCGGCGACTGACTGCGATCTGGACCACACGATTGCCTACGGTGACGGCGGGCCCACGCATGCGTCGAATCTCAAATGCTATTGCCGCACCCATCATTTGGTGAAGACGTTTTGGGGGTGGCAAGATCAGCAGCTGCCCGACGGCACGGTGATCCTGACTTCGCCGTCGGGGCAGACCTACGTCACCACCCCGGGCAGTTCCCTGCTGTTCCCGCACTTGTGCGTGCCCACCGGGGACCTGCCGACACCCAAGCGACGCGACGATGACCGCTGTGGTGATCGCACCGCGATGATGCCCCGCCGACGGCGCACCCGCGCCCAGAATCGCGCGGCACGCATCGCCACCGAACGCAGTCAGAATCACAAGGCCCGCCAAGCGCGACATGCCGCATTCGACGCCATCTGGTTCCCGAAAGTGGCCCCCGGCCCAGACGACGACCCGCCGCCCTTCTAGCGGTGGTCAGGCCGCAGTCTGCTGGTGCAACGTGAGTCGCCAGGCGTCACCCCGCCGGGTGTACACACTGGTGACCAGGGCAACGTAGGTGGGCTGATCTCCGCGTTGTGACGTCGAGCGATAGGTGACGATGCCAACGTCGGGCACCGGCAGGAGCACGTGGAAATCGCTGAGCTCAAAGGACGACCACGGCTCGCCACCCATCGAAGCGATGACGGCATTGCGGTCAAAAATCGACATGCCACCGGGGAACACCATCGCGATGTCGTCGTCGAGGACCTGCCGGTAGAAGTCCGCCGCGGTGTCACCGCTCGTCGCGAGCGCTTCCCAGCCGCGTTGCTCCAACGCAATCAGTTCTTCCGAAGTCGTCATCGACCAGCCTCCTCGCCTGTATCGACGGTACGGAAAATTCGAGTTGGCCGGCCATCAAGGCCGTCGCGCGCCGCGGTTCAGGATTCGGGCGGCGTCCTGCACCATCTGCATCACGATGGCGCCCGCGGGGACGACGTCGTGGATGAGGCCGACGGCCTCGCCGATCAGGATGTGCGCAATGTCGAAGTCCGCCGCGGAAAGCCCCGCCTGAAAAGCAGCGATGGCCTCGGGCAGATTGGCCAGCAAGTGGCTCTCGTCGCCGTGCCAGCTCTGCAGGAACTTGTTGCGTAGCGCCCGCTCGTCGTAGTGGGCAGGCCAATCGAGTTGTCGCACAAGGTCGTAGACGCGAGTGCGGACGGTGTCTTCACCGCTGGCACGGATGGCTCGCTCGTGCGCGCTTGGTAACACGAGTGCCTCGCTGGCGGCCCACAAGCGCGTGCCGATGAGAACACCGTCGGCGCCGAGCGCCAGTGCCGCGGCCACCCCGCGGCCGTCGGCGATCCCCCCCGCGGCCAGTACGAACGTTTCCGGGGAGTGCTCGGCCACCAGGTCGACGACGGCCGGGACAAAGGTCAGAGTCGAGCAGCCCGACATTCCGTGGCCGCCGGCCTCGACGCCCTGGGCCACGATCACTTTCGCGCCCGCCCGCAGCGCGGCATGCGCCTGCTCCAGGGTCTGTACCTGGCAGATCAGCGGAACGCCGGCGTCGCGGATGTCTCCGGCGAACGTCTCGGGATCACCGAAGGACAGCATGATCGCCGCCGGGTTTCGGTTGAGTGCGACAGCGAGAGCCTCCGGTGCGCGAGTGAGGCTCCAGGTGATAAATCCGCATCCGACGCGAGCGTCGCCGGCGGCATCGAATTCGCGCTGCACCCAGTCAGGGTCGCCGTAACCCCCGCCGAGCAGACCGAGTCCACCGGCATGGGCGACCGCCGCGGCGAGCCGGCCGCCCGATGCCTGCGCCATCGGCGCCAGCACGATCGGGTGGTCGATACCGAAGTAGTCGGTGAGGCGATTGCGCAGCGACATCGCGATGCCTCCCGGAGATCAGCGCCGCACCGGCAGGGGAGAGTGATACCCGGCCATCGTGTAAAGCACCGGCGCAGCCGTGCGGGCGGCCACCACCCCGTAGGCGTCCTCCTGCTGCACCGCGAACACCTCGGGATCACCGAAGCCTCGGTCGATGCGGTCCCGGATGAACGCCAGCCGGACCACCTGGACGGCGAACTTCTTGACCGCCTTGCCGGCGGGCCGGCCCCCGATGCGGGTGGCCTCGCGGATCGCCAGCTTGCGGCTGCGGATCGAGCCCAGCCAGGTCGCCTCGTTGGCGCTGATCAGGCCGCCGGCCACCATGCCGGGCAGCTTGCTGGCGACCAGCTGCTGCTCATGCCGGCGGCTCAACATGCCCAGCAACACCATCAGCAGGAACACCGGAACCAGCCAGAACACGTAGGTCACCAGGAAGAGCCGCCCGCCGCCCATCGCCAGCGAGGCGTTCCACGAGGCGTGCATCGCCACCGCCCCGAGGTAGCCGATCAGGATCACGATGGCCTTCGACCAGAACCCGTGGCGGCGCAGCGCGAAGAACACCCCGATTCCGGTCATCGTGGTGAACAGTGGGTGGGCGAACGGACCGAAGATCAGCCGGGCGATGGCCACCGCGGCCATCTTGGCCGGTGAATCCGCCGGCGCGATGTAGACGATGTCCTCCATCCAGGCGAAACCCACCGCCACGACGCCCGCATACCCCATGCGGTCGGCGAGCGAGCTGCGCGCCACCCCCCGGCGCCCGGCCAGCATGACCAGCAGGACCAGGCCCTTCGCGGCCTCCTCGATGAACGGTGCCTGGATGGCCGCCATGTCGAAGGCCTTCGACACCAGCGGCCGTACCGTGGCCACCGACGATCCGAAGGTCTCCAAGCCCACCGCCAGCACCACGGCCACCGACGCGCCCCACAAGAACGCGAGCTGCAGCAGCCGGCGCGGCTCGGGCTCCCAGCGATCCAGCCACCGGTAGCACAACAGCACCACCAGCATCGACATGCTCGCCAGTACCAGCGCGGTCAGGGTCCCGCCCGGGTTGGCCGCGGTGAACAGCAGCAACAGGAACGCGGTGAGGATGGCGAGCAGGACGATCACGATGAGCGGCGCTCCGACTTTTCGCCGGTTCCGCATCTGAGGCATAGCGGGGGAGCGTAGCCACCGGTTTGTCCAGCGTGCAACGCGTCGAGTAGCCTCAACAGGTAGTCCTCGTCTAGTCCTAGACCAGATCGTGGGCCACCGCATGCGCAGCATGCGTGACAACACCCCGTCCCTACTACGCCACAATGTCCGGAGCAACCCAACACATGCCAAGTCCCACCGTGACCTCGCCGCAAGTAGCCATCAACGACATTGGCTCCGCCGAGGATTTTCTCGCCGCTATCGACAAAACGATCAAGTACTTCAACGATGGCGACATCGTTGAAGGGACGATCGTCAAGGTTGACCGGGACGAGGTCCTGCTCGACATCGGTTACAAGACCGAAGGGGTCATCCCCTCCCGAGAACTGTCCATCAAGCACGACGTCGACCCCCACGAGGTGGTGTCCGTCGGTGATGAGGTCGAGGCGCTGGTCCTGACCAAAGAGGACAAAGAGGGTCGTCTGATCCTGTCCAAGAAGCGCGCTCAGTACGAGCGCGCCTGGGGCACGATCGAAGAGCTCAAGGAGAAGGACGAGGCCGTCAAGGGCACCGTCATCGAGGTCGTCAAGGGCGGTCTGATCCTCGACATCGGCCTGCGCGGCTTCCTGCCGGCCTCGCTGGTGGAGATGCGCCGGGTCCGCGACCTGCAGCCCTACATCGGCAAAGAGATCGAAGCCAAGATCATCGAGCTGGACAAGAACCGCAACAACGTGGTGCTGTCGCGTCGTGCCTGGCTGGAGCAGACCCAGTCCGAGGTGCGCAGCGAGTTCCTCAACCAGCTGCAGAAGGGCGCCGTCCGCAAGGGTGTGGTGTCCTCGATCGTCAACTTCGGCGCCTTCGTCGACCTGGGCGGCGTGGACGGCCTGGTGCACGTCTCCGAGCTGTCCTGGAAGCACATTGACCACCCGTCCGAGGTGGTTCAGGTGGGCGACGAGGTCACCGTCGAGGTGCTCGACGTCGACATGGACCGGGAGCGGGTTTCGCTGTCGCTCAAGGCCACTCAGGAAGACCCGTGGCGGCACTTCGCCCGTACTCACGCGATCGGTCAGATCGTTCCGGGCAAGGTCACCAAGCTGGTGCCGTTCGGTGCGTTCGTCCGCGTCGAGGAGGGCATCGAGGGTCTGGTGCACATCTCCGAGCTGGCTGAGCACCACGTCGAGGTCCCGGACCAGGTGGTCGCGGTCGGCGACGACGCCATGGTCAAGGTCTTCGACATCGACCTGGCCCGCCGCCGGATCTCGCTGAGCCTCAAGCAGGCCAACGAGGACTACACCGAGGAGTTCGACCCCTCGAAGTACGGCATGGCCGACAGCTACGACGAGCAGGGCAACTACATCTTCCCCGAGGGCTTCGACGCCGAGACCAACGAGTGGATCGACGGTTTCGACAAGCAGCGCACCGAGTGGGAGGCCCGCTACGCCGAGGCCGAGCGCCGGCACAAGATGCACACCGCGCAGATGGAGAAGTTCGCCGCTGCCGAGCACGCCGAGCCGCGCTCGGGTGCCAACGGTTCGCACCGCGACGAGGCTCCGGCCGGCGGTTCGCTGGCCAGCGACGAGCAGCTCGCCGCGCTGCGGGAGAAGCTCGCCGGTAACAGCGCGTAACTAGCGCCCAGCGGGGTTGAAGGGGCGCAGATGCTGCGTATCGGTCTGACCGGCGGTATCGGCGCCGGTAAGTCGACGGTGTCGGCCACCTTCAGCCGCCACGGTGGCGTCATCGTCGACGGTGACGTCATCGCCCGTGAAGTTGTGGAGCCCGGTACCGAAGGCCTCGCCAAATTGGTCGAGGCCTTCGGGCCGGGCATCCTGCTTCCGGACGGGGCATTGGACCGTCCGGCGCTGGCTGCGATCGCGTTCAGCGACGAGGCCACCCGCCGTGCTCTTAATGGCATCGTGCACCCGCTGGTGGCGCAACGCCGCTCGGAGCTGATCGCTGCGGCCGGTGAAGACGCGATCATCGTCGAGGACATCCCGCTGCTGGTCGAGTCGCAGATGGCCCCGCTATTCCCGCTGGTGGTCGTGGTGCACGCGGACGTAGAAGTCCGGGTAGCGCGGCTCCTTGAATACCGCGGCATGTCGGAGGACGACGCGCGGGCCCGGATCGCCGCGCAGGCCACCGAGCCGCAGCGGCGCGACGTCGCCGACGTCTGGCTGGACAATTCCGGCAACCTCGAGGAGCTGGCGGCGCAGGCGCTCGAACTGTGGCATCGGCGCATCCTGCCGTTCGCGCACAACCTCACCACCCGTCAGACGGTGCCGTCCCCGACGCAGCTGATGCCCGCCGACCCGACCTGGCCGGATCAGGCGCAGCGCATCCTGGCCCGGCTGCGCACCACCTGTGGGCACCGGGCGATCCGCGTCGATCACATCGGGTCCACCGCCGTGCGGGGGCCGGAGGCCTTAGAGGCTCGAGACGTGATCGACGTGCAGGTCACGGTCGAATCCCTCGCGGTCGCCGACGAACTTGCCGAGGCCCTGCTGGCAGCCGGTTACCCGCGGCGCGAAGCGATCACCGCCGATAACGGCAAGCTCGATGCCCGCAGCACTGTCGCGGAGTTCGACCACACCGATGACTCGACCTTGTGGCAGAAGCGGTTTCACGCCTCGGCTGACCCGGGACGGGCCACCAACGTCCATATCCGGGTCGAGGGCCGGCCCAATCAGCAGTTCGCCCTGCTGTTTCCGGCCTGGTTGTCCGCGGACACGGAGGCTCGGGCCGAGTACCTGGCGGTCAAGCGCGACGCCGAACGCGCGGGTGTCGAGGGCGGCATCGAGGCCTACGCCGACGTCAAGGAACCCTGGTTCGACACTGCCTACCGGCAGGCGTGGGCGTGGGCCGACCGCACCGGGTGGCGTCCCTAAGGACTGATCAGGCCATGCTGCTGATCAGCGCGCCGCACAGCATCGCGCCGGTGTGGGGATCGTTGGTGTTGCCCCAGGTGTTCACGAAGCGCTCGCTCTTGACCGTGGTGACGTCGTCGACCTTGATCTCGCAATGCACCGTCGCGGTGGTCGGGAAACGCAGCCGGATCACCATGCCGGCCTTGCTGGGGTCGGACATCACGGTGTTGGCTTCGAACGGGGTGCCGAACGCGTCGAGGTCCGCGCTGGAGGTCTCGGTGTCGTTGCGCATGAAGGTGACCACGTTGCCGCTGGACCAGGCGTCGACCTTCGCGATGTGGGCCACGTGGTGCGGCGCGGTGGTGTTGCCGTTGCCACCGGGGGCCGCCGGCGCCGGGATCAGCTGACCACACCCGAGTACGGCTGCGGTGGTGGCAGCGGCGACACCGATTCGCAGTTTGGCGTTCATATCAGCGGAGTTTAGCGCGGTCGCGGCAATGTTCCCCAGGCATCGCGTGCGTCACAGTTGCCGCACGCAAGCGACCGGAATCACAAAAATTGCGTGGCACGCAAAGTTTGCATTGTGTGCAATGATTTCCGGGTGGATACGCCGCAGGTCAGCTCGCTGAGAGAACGCCGGCGGCGCGAAACCGAAGCGGCCATCCATCGCGCGGCGGTCGAGTTGATCGCCGAGCAGGGCTACGACGCGGTGACAGTGCCGATGATCAGCGAGCGGGCCGGCGTCTGTGTGCGCACCTTCTTCAACTATTTCCCGAACAAGGAAACGTCGGTGGTGCTGCCGTTCCCGCCGTTCGACCCGGAGCTCAGTGCCGTGGTGCGAAGCGGGCCGGGCGCGGATCGACTGATGGCCGACGTGGCCGAACTGGTGATCAACCACATCGAGGTCCATACCGAGAACTCGGTCGGCCTCACCACGCTGCTGCCGATGATCTGCGAGATCCCGGAGCTGCTCCGGTTACACACCGCCGAATTAACTGAGCTGGAAACGCAGTTGGTCGAGCTGATCGCCCAGCGACTGCAGTTGCCCAGCGACGATCGGCGCGTCGAAGTCATCGCCAGCGCGGTGATGGCGACGGCGAGCACCGGTATCCAGCGCTGGTCGCGCGACCCGGGGGCCGGTCCGTTGTCGGACGAGGTCCGTCGCTATGTCTGCCTGCTGGAACCCCTGCAACACCTTTAGGCCCCTGAGGTCTACCGCGAAAGCGAAAGGGAACGAACATTTTTGACTTCGTGAAGCGCGCCTGGATTCCCATGGTCGTGGTTCTGGTGGCGACGCTGGCAGGGTTTGCGGGTTTTCGCATCCACGCGGTGATGGCGCCCAAACCCGCGTCGACCGCCTTCATCGACGAGTCCCGGCCCGTCATCCCCAAAGACGTCATCTACGAGGTGTTCGGACCCGAGGGCACGGCCGGCCAGGTGAACTACCTCGACGAGAACTCGCAGCCGCAGCGTGCCGATTTCACGAACCTGCCGTGGTCGTTCACCATCTCCACCAAGCTGACGTCCATCTTCGCCAACGTGGTCGCGCAGGGCGACAGCAGCTCGATCGGCTGCCGCATCATCGTCAACGGCGAGGTGCGCGACGAGCAGACCGTCGACACCCATAACGCCCAGGTCTTTTGCTTGGTGAAGTCGGCATGAGCGACACCGACACCGTCACGCATTCCCGTGTCGCGCGGTTCATTCACCGCGTGCCGCTCCTGGTCGTGGTGGCGTGGCTGGCGCTCACCGTCGTCGTCAACGTCGTTGTCCCACAGCTCGAAGAGGTCGGCAAGGCGCACTCGGTGTCACTGGCCGCCAAGGACGCTCAGTCCTACCAGGCGATCAAGAAGCAGGGCGCCAACTTCGAGCAGTTCGACTCCGACAGCATGGTGATGGTCCTGCTGGAGGGCGATGAGCCGCTCGGCGATCAGGCGCGCACCTACTACCACGGCTTGGTGGAAAAGCTGCGGGCCAACACCGCGCACGTCGAGTACGTGCAGGACTTCTGGGGCGACCGGATCACCGCCGGTGGCGCCCAGAGCATGGATGACAAGGCCGCCTACGTGCAGCTGAACCTGGTCGGCGACCAGGGCACCACCACCGGCAAGGAATCGGTGCAGTCGGTGCGCGACATCGTCGACGGCAGCGCTCCGCCGCCCGGGCTGCATGTCTATGTGACCGGTCAGGCCGCGCTGACGATGGACATGAACGACGCCGGCGACGAGAGCATGCTCAAGATGACGGCGATCACCTTCGTGGTGATCACGGTCATGCTGCTGCTGATCTACCGCTCGATGACGACGGTGCTGCTGATCTTGTTCACCGTCTTCGTCGAACTGGGGGCGGCGCGCGGGATCGTGGCGGTTCTGGGCCACTTCGAGATCATGGGGCTGTCCACGTTCGCGGTGAGCCTGTTGACCTCGCTGGCGATCGCGGCCGGTACCGACTACGCGATCTTCTTCATCGGCCGCTACCAGGAGGCCAGGGCGGCGGGCCAAGACCGCATCACCGCGTACTTCACCACCTACCACAGTGTTTCGCACGTGGTGCTGGGCTCGGGTCTGACGATTGCCGGCGCCACGTTCTGCCTGAAGTTCACCCGGCTGCCGTACTTCGCATCCATGGGTGTGCCGTGTGCGGTCGGCATGCTGGTCGTGGTCGCCGCGGCGATGACGATCACCCCCGCGATTCTGCTGCTGGGCACCCGATTCGGACTGCTGGAATCCAAGCGGAAACTGTCGGCGCGGGGCTGGCGCCGGATCGGAACCGCGATCGTGCGGTGGCCCGGGCCGATCTTCGTGGTGACGATGATCGTCGCCCTGATCGGGATCGGCGTGCTGCCGTCGTACACGGTGAACTACAACGACCAGTACTACATCCCCAAAAGCCTGCCGTCGATTCAGGGCTATGAGGCGTCGTATCGGCACTTCTCCAAGGCCCGGATGAACCCCGACATCGTGCTTGTCGAGACCGATCAGGATCTGCGGACACCGGGCAACATGCTGGTGCTGGATCGGATCGCGAAGAACATCTTCCGCCTCGATGGAATCGACAAGGTACAGAGCATCACTCGGCCATTGGGGGCACCGATCGACCACAGCTCGGTGCCATTTCAGCTGAGCATGCAGTCGGTGCCCATCACCGAGAACCTGGACTACCTCAAGGGCCGGATGGCCGACATGCTGCACATGACCGATCAGCTCGGATCGATGATCGAAATCATGGAGCGCATGCACGCCCTGATGTCGGAGCAGGCCGGAGTCACCCACGACATGGTGGGCCACACCACCGAGATGAAGCAGGTCACCGATGAAATGCGGGACCACATGGCTGATTTCGACGACTTCTGGCGTCCGATGCGCAACTACTTCTACTGGGAGCCGCACTGCGCGGGCGTCCCGATGTGCTGGTCGTTGCGGTCGATCTTCGACGGGCTGGACGGGGTCGACAATCTCAGCGACAAGATGACGGCGATGCTGGGCGACCTCGAGCACATGGACACCCTGATGCCGCAGATGGTGGCGCAGCTGCCACCGATGATCGCCATTTCCAAGGACATCCGCGAAACGATGCTGACGATGTACAGCACGTTCAACGGAATGATCAACCAGATGGCGCGGATGACCGACACCGCGACCGTCATGGGGCAGGCCTTCGACGCCGCGAAGAACGACGACTTCTTCTATCTGCCGCCCGAGGCCTTCGACAACGCCGACTTCCAGAAGGGCCTCAAGTTGATGGTCTCGCCGGACGGTAAGTCCGCGCAGATCATCGTCACCCACGAAGGCGACCCGGCAGGCAACGCGGCGCTTTCCAAGACCCAGGAGGAGCTGACCGCGGCCAAGGCGGCGATCAAGGGCACCCCGCTACAAGGGGCCCGGGTGTACATCGGGGGAACCGCGCCGACCTATCACGACATCGGCGAGTTCTTGAGATACGACATGATGCTGGCGGTGATGGCGTCGCTGTGCCTGATCATGATCATCATGCTGGTGCTGACCCGCAGCCTCGTCGCGGCCGCGGTGATCGTCGGAACGATCGCGGTCTCGTTGGGCTCGTCGTTCGGGTTGTCGGTGCTGATCTGGCAACACCTCCTCGGCCTGCAACTGCACTGGTTCGTGCTGCCGTTCACCGTGATCATCCTGTTGGCGGTGGGGTCGGACTACAACCTGCTACTGGTGTCCCGCTTCAAGGAAGAACTCGGCGCCGGGATGAACACGGCGATCATCCGCGGTGTCGGAGGGTCGGGCAGCGTGGCCACCCAGGCGGGCCTGGTGTTCGCGTTCACCATGGGCGCGATGATCAGCAGTGACCTGGTCTCGATCGGTCAGTCCGGGACCGCGATCTGTCTGGGTCTGCTGTTCGACACCTTCATCATCCGAGCGTTCATGACGCCGTCGATCGCGGCGCTGCTGGGCCGCTGGTTCTGGTGGCCGATCAAGGTGCTGCCCACCTCGTCGCTCACCCGCAACCGGGCGGCTGTGACCGACGGCGGGGCCGACCCTACGGCCGAGGACCCGGTGACTACCGAGATCCCGGTGGCGACCCCCTAAGCCCCTCGCTGACCGGCCAGGTCACCGGCATGCCCTGGCCGGCCAGCCACCGGTGCAGGTCGTAGCCGTTGCGCGCCAGGCCGTCGACCGCGGTCACCGCACGCAGCACCGCCCGCTCGGCGTCGTGGCGGCTCAGCAGGCCCTCGGCGACGGCGGCCATCAGCTCGTCGGTGTCGGCGAGCTCGACGCCGGATGCGGTGCGGACCACCAGATCCAGGTAGTGGTCGCGGGAGTGCCAGCGCTCCGGTCCCACGGTGTACTCGCCGACGTCGAGGTAAAAGTCCTGGTCGCGTTCGTAGCCCGGGCTGAAGTGGAAGACGGTCGCACGCAGCCCCAGCGACGGCAACAGCCAGGACTCCAGGTAGTGGAATTGGGCCCGGCCCGGGGTGGGGCGGGCCAGGTAGAGGCCCCACGGGTGCACCGTGTAGACGTCGACGGCGCGCAACACCCCTTTGGGGTCGGTGTTGGTGTAGCCGCGCAGGTCGAAGGTCTCCTCCTTGGGTGGATGCACCACTGACCGCCTCTCCCTGTCGGCCCCCCGGCCTACTCTGGTTTCCGTGGCATTCGCAACGGAACACCCCATCGTCGCGCATTCGGAGTACCGACCCGCCGGTGACGCCGTCGAGGGCATCGTCCGCGCCGGCGCCCGGTTCGACGTCGTCAGCGAGTACCAGCCGGCCGGTGACCAGCCGGCCGCCATCGCCGACCTGGAACGCCGCATCACCTCGGGGGAGAAGGACGTGGTGCTGCTGGGCGCCACCGGCACCGGCAAATCGGCCACCGCGGCCTGGCTGATCGAACGGCTGCAGCGGCCCACCCTGGTGATGGCGCCGAACAAGACGCTGGCCGCGCAGCTGGCCAACGAACTGCGAGAGATGCTGCCGCACAACGCCGTCGAGTACTTCGTCTCGTACTACGACTACTACCAGCCGGAAGCCTATATCGCGCAGACCGACACCTACATCGAGAAGGACAGCTCGATCAACGACGACGTCGAGCGGCTGCGCCACTCGGCGACGTCGAACCTGCTGTCCCGGCGCGACGTGGTGGTGGTCGCCTCCGTGTCCTGCATCTACGGCCTGGGCACCCCGCAGTCCTACCTGGACCGCTCCGTCGAACTGCAGGTCGGCGCGGAGGTGCCGCGCGACGCCCTGCTGCGGCTGCTGGTCGACGTGCAGTACACCCGCAACGACATGGCGTTCACCCGCGGCTCGTTCCGGGTGCGCGGCGACACCGTCGAGATCATCCCGTCCTACGAGGAGCTGGCGGTCCGCATCGAATACTTCGGCGACGAGATCGAAGCGCTGTACTACCTGCACCCGCTCACCGGGGACGTGGTGCGCAAGGTCGACTCGCTGCGCATCTTCCCGGCCACCCACTACGTCGCCGGCCCGGAACGGATGACGCAGGCCATCTCCACCATCGAGGAGGAGCTGGCCGGGCGGCTCGAAGAGCTGGAGAACCACGGCAAACTGCTGGAGGCCCAACGGCTGCGGATGCGCACCAACTACGACATCGAGATGATGCGCCAGGTGGGCTTCTGCTCGGGCATCGAGAACTATTCACGCCACATCGACGGTCGCGGCGCCGGCACCGCGCCGGCCACTCTGATCGACTACTTCCCCGAGGACTTCCTGCTCATCATCGACGAGTCACACGTCACCGTGCCGCAGATCGGCGCCATGTACGAGGGCGACATGTCGCGCAAACGCAACCTGGTGGAGTTCGGGTTCCGGCTCCCGTCGGCGTGCGATAACCGGCCGCTGACCTGGGAAGAGTTCGCCGACCGGATCGGCCAGACGGTCTACATGTCGGCCACCCCGGGACCCTATGAACTCAGCCAGGCCGGCGGCGAGTTCGTCGAGCAGGTGATCCGCCCGACCGGCCTGGTGGACCCCAAAGTCGTGGTCAAGCCGACCAAGGGCCAGATCGACGACCTGATCGCCGAGATCCGGCAGCGCACCGCGGCCGACGAGCGGGTGCTGGTGACCACGCTGACCAAGAAGATGGCCGAAGACCTCACCGATTACCTGCTGGAGATAGGGATCCGGGTGCGCTACCTGCACTCCGAGGTCGACACGCTGCGCCGGGTGGAGCTGCTGCGGCAGCTGCGGCTCGGCGACTACGACGTACTGATCGGCATCAACCTGCTGCGGGAGGGCCTGGACCTGCCAGAGGTATCGCTGGTGGCGATCCTCGACGCCGACAAAGAGGGCTTCCTGCGCTCCACCCGCAGCCTGATCCAGACCATCGGCCGCGCCGCCCGCAACGTCTCCGGCGAAGTGCACATGTACGCCGACAAGATCACCGACTCCATGCGTGAGGCCATCGACGAAACCGAACGCCGCCGGGCCAAGCAGGTCGCCTACAACGAGGCGAACGGCATCGACCCCCAGCCGCTGCGCAAGAAGATCGCCGACATCCTCGACCAGGTGTACCGGGAGGTGGAGGACACCGAATCCATCGAGGTCGCCGGGTCGGGTCGCAACGCCTCACGCGGGCGGCGAGCCCAGGGTGAGCCCGGTCGAGCGGTCAGCGCCGGAGTTTTTGAAGGCCGCGACACCAGCAACATGCCACGGGCCGAACTGGCCGATCTGGTCAAGGACCTCACCGAGCAGATGATGAACGCGGCACGTGATCTGCAATTCGAGCTGGCGGCCCGGATCCGCGACGAGATCGCCGACCTCAAGAAGGAACTGCGAGGTATGGACGCGGCCGGGATCAAGTGACGCGCCAGGCAGCCGGTCCATTTTCGCGTGTGATGGTGATCCGTGATTGACTGCAAGCGGTGGTGGAACTGACTGAAGCGGTGATGCATGACTCCGCTGTTAGCGCTGGCAGCTGGCGTGAGCTGCTCGGTAGGCGCTATCTAGGCACCGCCGCCGTGCTGGCCGGTGGTGTGGCGCTGTACGCCACCAATGAGTTCCTGACGATCAGCCTGCTGCCCAACACGATCAAGGACATCGGCGGTGAGCGGTTCTACGCCTGGGTGACCACCCTGTACCTGGTCGGATCGGTGATCGCCGCGGCCGCGGCCAACGCGGTGCTGGTCCGCGTGGGTTCCCGCTCGGCCTACCTGTTGGGCCTGCTGTCGTTCGGCCTGGGCACGGTGCTCTGCGCGCTGGCGCCCCAGATGGAAGTCCTACTGATCGGTCGCACCCTGCAGGGCATGGGCGGCGGCCTGTTGGCCGGGCTGGGGTGGGCGCTGATCAACGCCGTCCTGCCCAGCTGGTTGTGGACCCGGGCGTCGGGGCTGGTGTCGGCCATGTGGGGGGTGGGGACCCTGGTTGGCCCGGCGGCCGGCGGCTTGTTCGCCCAGTTCGGCGTCTGGCGGTGGGCGTTCGGCCTGATGGCGCTGCTGACCGTGGCGATGGGTGTGGCGGTCAGCGTGGTGCTGCCGGCCGGGAGCACCGGGCACCGCGGTGAACCCGTCAAGTTCCCGGTGCGGTCGCTGCTGCTGCTGGGCGGCTCCGCGCTGGCGGTCAGTGTCGCGCAGTTGCCGCGCAGCCTGATCGCTGCGATGGGGCTGTTGCTGTTCGGCGGGACCCTGCTGGCCGTGTTTCTGGTCGTGGACCGGCGCTCGTCGGCGGCGGTGCTGCCGTCCAGCGCGTTCCAGCCGGGCCGGGAGAAGTGGATCTACCTGACGTTGGGCCTGCTGATGGCCACCACCAAGGCCAACCTGTACATCCCGCTGCTCGGGCAGCGGCTGGCCCACCTGCCGCCGGTGATGGCCGGCTTCCTGGGCGCCGCGCTGTCCACCGGTTGGACGTTCAGCGAGATCGCCAGCGCGTCGGTGAGCAAGGTGCGGGTGGTCATCGGCCTGGTGATCAGCGCGCCGCTGGTGATGTCGGCGGGTTTGGCGGTGGTCGCGTTCGCCCGGATGAGCCATTACAACCCGACCGCGGTTGCCGCGATCTGGGCGCTGGCCCTGCTGGTGGTCGGTATCGGTGTCGGCGCCGGCTGGCCGCACCTGTCGGCCTGGGCGATGAGCTGCGTGGACGATCCTGCCGAGGGCGGGACCGCCGCGGCTGCCGTCAACACCGTCACGCTGATCGGCGGGGCGTTCGGCGCGGGCATCGCCGGCCTGGTGGTCAACACCGCGATGAGCGCCGGCCAGCCCGCGGCCCGCTGGCTGTTCGCGATCTTCGCCGTGCTCGCCGCATCGGGATTCGTGGTCGCCTATCGGGCCAGCCGGGGTGCCGGCGAACTCGTCGGCGGCACCGCCTGAGGCGCTTCGACACCTGGCACGAGTTCGGCGATGAGCGCGTTGACGTGGTCGGTTATGTCGTCGCGAATGGCGCGGACGGTGTCGAGTGGCTGACCGGCCGGATCATCGAGTTTCCAGTCGCGGTAGGTCACGCCGGGGAAGTAGGGACAGGTGTCCCCGCAGCCCATGGTGATGACGACGTCGCTGGACTCGACGGCGTCGGCGGTCAGGACCTTGGGTGTGCCGGCAGTGAGGTCGATGCCGATCTCGGCCATGACAGCAACGGCGCGGGGGTTGATCTGGTCGGCGGGTTCGGTGCCGGCCGAACGCACCTCAATGCGGTCACCGGCGAGGTGGCGCAGCAGTGCCGCGGCCATTTGCGAGCGGCCGGCGTTGTGCACGCAGACGAACAGCACACTCGGTTTGGTGGGTGCGGCGAAGCGGGACTGCAGGGCCAGCGACGCGTAGACCAGGCCGACCAGGACGGGCACCTCGATCAGGGGGCCGACCACCCCGGCCAGAGCCTGTCCACTGGCGGCGCCCCAAGTGGCGATCGCCACCGCGATCGCGAGTTCGAAATTGTTGCCGGCAGCGGTGAACGCCAAGGTGGTGGTGCGTGCATAGCCCAGGCCGAGAGCGGCCCCGACGACGTAGCCGCCGCCCCACATGATCGCGAAGTAGACCAGCAGTGGAATCGCGATACGGACCACGTCGAGGGGCTGGTGGGTGATCTGATCGCCCTGCAGTGCGAAGAGGATGACGATCGTGAAGAGCAGCCCGTACAGCGCCCACGGCCCGATCCGCGGCAGGAACCGGCTCTCATACCAGCTGCGGCCCTTGGTGCGTTCGGCTAAACGGCGAGTCAGGTAGCCAGCGGCCAGCGGTATACCCAGGAAGATGGCCACGGACTTGGCGATCTGCCACGGAGAGACCTCGATGCTCGTCTGTGGCAGGCCCAGCCAGCCGGGGAGCACGGACAGGTAGAACCAGCCCAGCACGGCGAACATGGCGACTTGGAAGATCGAGTTGAGCGCGACGAGGACGGCGGCGGCGTCGCGGTCGCCGCAGGCCAGGTCGTTCCAGATGATGACCATGGCGATGCAGCGGGCCAAGCCGACCACGATGAGCCCGGTGCGGTATTCGGGCAGATCGGCCAGCAACAGCCACGCCAGGGCGAACATCACCGCCGGACCGACAACCCAGTTGAGCAGTAGCGAGCTGAGCAGCAGTCGCCGATCGGAGGTGACGGTGTCGAGCCGGTCGTAGCGGACCTTTGCCAGCACCGGATACATCATGATCAGCAGCCCGGCGGCGATCGGCAGCGAGATGCCGTCGATCTGCACCGCGCCGAGGCCGTCACCCAGACCCGGGATCATCCGTCCCAGGGTTAGGCCGGCGGCCATGGCCAGGCCTATCCAGACCGGCAGCAGCCGGTCCAGGGCGGAGAGTCTTGCGGTGGCCGGGTGTGTCGCCGTTGCGCCGTCGCTCATCAGCAGCAGGAGGCCGGTGCTGCGGCCGACTCGGTGTCGGCGATTTTGGTGTAGACCTCCCAGCGTTCTCGGTCCGGGCCGCTGACCCAGACCTTGTCCTGGGTGGCGTAGCAGCAGGTGGTGCCAATTTCCTCTTCGGTCAACAGGCCCGCCTCACTCAGGCGGGTGATCTCCTCGTGGACGATCTCGCTCGAGGACACCTCGACGCCGAGGTGGTTCAGCGTCCCGCCGTGGCCCGGACTTTCCAGCAGCACCAGCTTCAGCGGCGGGTCGGCGATCGCGAAATTGGCGTAGCCGGGCTTGACCTTGGCCGGCTCAGTACCGAACAACCGGGAGTAGAACGCGATTGCGGCATCGAGGTCGTCGACGTTGAGTGCGAGTTGTACGCGGGACATGGCAACCACCTCCGGTTGTGCGACATATGTCGAACTAGCGATCCTGGGGTCAGCATGCCCACTATTTCGATATATGTCAATGAACTGTGTCAGTATGGATGCATGCCCAAAGCGTTGCCGGTGATCGACACGACCGCGCCGGTGTGTTGCGCCCCGGTTGCCGCAGGGCCCATGACTGACCCCGATGCACTGCAGATCGCGTTGCGGCTCAAGGCGTTAGCGGATCCGGTTCGGGTCAAAATCGTGTCATATCTGTTCAGCTCGACCGCCGGCGAGGAGAAGTCCGGCGACCTGGCCACGGTTCTGGGCTTGAGCGAATCCACGGTCAGCCACCACCTGACGCAGCTGCGCAAGGCCGGCTTTGTGGTGTCGGACCGGCGGGGGATGAACATGTTCCACCGGGTGCGCCCGGATGCCCTGCAGGCTTTGTGCGCGGCCCTGGACCCCACCTGCTGTACCTAAAGCTGTTCAGCGGGTGGCCTTGATCACCTGGGCGAAGGTGAACTGCCAGCGTTCGACGACGTAGAAGCGCAGCGCGTGCAGCATCCGGCCGTCGGGTGTGTGGGCGAAGCGGGTGCCCACCGGCAGCGCCGCGGCGGCCTGATGGGCCGGCAGGCTGCGATCGTGATCGGTGATCGCCCAGATCGTCGGGCATCGATCGAACTGGTCCTTCAGCGCCGACACCCCCAGGTGTCCGTCCCACAGCCGGCCCAGGGTTTGGCGGTGCGGTCCCAAGCCGGGGTCGATCAGCTTCGCGAACGCCTCGGGACGCGCGGCGGTCAGCGCCCGGATCGGGCCGGGTAGCCACCGGGTGGTGTTGTCGATCAGCAGGCAGTCTCCGGGCTGGGCGTGCGCGACGATCACGTCGGCCACCGCGCTGTAGTCCCAGCCCTTTTCTTTGGTGTAGCGATCGCGTTGATTGACAACGTAATTGGGCACTGCTGCGATCGCCAGCAGTGCGACGACGCCGATGACGGTGCGGCGCGAAGTGGCGATCGTGGTGACCGCGATCGCCAGCGCGATCGCCATCGCCGGAGCCGTGCTGATCAAATACCGCGGGTAATAAACAGGTTTCACCAGCACCGAATAGGCCAGGGCGGCCACGGTCGGGATGAACATCCACTTCACGCACAGCGCCGCGAGCCGTCGCGTCTCGGCGTCGGGGGACCGGCGGGTGCCGTTCCGGACGGCGATGACGGCGCCGGCGAGCACCAGCCACGCCAGGATTGCGAACGGCGCACTGTTGTCGAAGTACTGCTGCTGGACGATCTCGATGACGGTGTGCGGGTTCAGCGACTGAATCCAGGCGACCTGCCGGATCTGCCCCTGGCTGAACCAGAGGAACGGGGCCAGCGTGGCCAGCGCGATACCAGCCGTCGCAGCCCATCTCCGCCTCGCCGACCCCTCGCCCCCCACCTCGCGCAGCGCCACCGCGTGTACCGCCAACATCAGCACGGTGAAGGTGTTCAGCAGCGTCGCCGCCACGATGGCCACGCCGTAGCCCACCCACAGGCGCACGGTGTCACGCCGGGCCGCGGTCACCCACAGCACGGTGAGCCAGACCGCGGCCATCGCCGAGAACGCATACGGGCGCGCCTCGACGCCGGCCCACGTCATCCGCGGCGATATCGCGTAAAGCGCACCGGCGCAAACCGATACCCGCCGGCCGGTGAACTTGCGCGCCAGCACCACCACACCGGCGGCCCCTACGCCGACCGCCAGACTGCTCGGCACCCGCGCCCAGAATTCGGTCGCGGGGAAGACCGCGAACCAGCCGTGCATGACCAGGTAGTACAGCCCGTGCACCGCGTCGATGTGGGTCAGCATTCGCCACAGTTCCGGCAGTGAGCGGTGCGTCGACGCCGAGATGGTGGCCGCCTCGTCGAACCACAGCGACGGCCGGCTCGCGCCGATGACGCTGATCAACGTTGCCACGGCGGCGATTACGGCCGCATCCGGTGAGCGCGGTGGGCGTAGCGGCGGGCCCGCATCGATATGCACCGGGGCCGGGCTCAATACCTGGCTCAACGGTGTGCGCTGTCAGTAGCGGTGACGGTGATGACATTCCACGCTACCGTTCGACCGCACATGTCAGCTACGTCACCAGGCCGTAAATGGGGGCTTCGTGGCCGGTCAGGCGGATGTGTGACGATCGGCGCAAACGACATGTGACGCCAATCGCCCCCATCGGGGCCGTCGACGCGTTAATGTCGCCATGGCTCAATTTGCCAACAGGCGACCAATTGCACCGGGAGGGTTACGAATGAGCGGCTACAAGACCGTGGTGGTCGGTACGGACGGCTCGGACTCGTCGCTGCGCGCCGTCGACCGCGCGGCTCATCTGGCGTCCGGTGAAGGCGCGAAGGTCGTCATCGCCACCGCCTACCTGCCGCACGCCGACGACCCCCGCGCCGCCGACGCACTCAAGGACGAGGGCTACCAGGCCTCGGGCAACGCCCCGATCTACGCCATCCTCAAGGAGGCCAAGGAGCGGGCTATCGCTGCCGGCGCCTACGAGGTCGAGGAGAAGGCCATCGTCGGCGCTCCGGTCGACGCGCTGGTGGAGCTGGCGGAGTCGGTCAACGCCGACCTGCTGGTGGTCGGCAATGTCGGCCTGAGCACCATCGCCGGGCGGCTGCTCGGCTCGGTGCCGGCCAACGTGTCGCGGCGCTCCAAGATCGACGTGCTGATCGTTCACACCACCGGCTAGCTGTAACTCTCAGGCAGGTTGTGAACGGCGTGGTGAGCGCGATTAGGTGAGG
>CAXYUC010000048.1:0-26198 GCA_964292075.1 uncultured Mycolicibacter sp. | reverse complement strand
TTCCCCCAGGACATTCCTGGGATTGAGCGTGTCCAACACACGGGGTCAAGTCCCGATGGCACTGGGACGCTATGCGCGTGTCGGCGACATCGCATCGGCCGTCGGCTTCTTGGTCGGCCCGACAGCCGGGAACATCACCGGTACCGGCATCACCGTTGACGGCGGGATGAACGCCTGAACCCGATGCCTCGAAGCCACTGACGACCGTCGCATTCGCTCGGCGGCAACGCGCCCTTCTGGCGGGCCGCCCGACGCCGCCCGGGGAACGCGGCCTGGCGGTGCAGCCTTCAATCCGGTGCCGCCCTCGGCGGGCACCCCACTTCCGCAGATGCCTCTGCCCGTCCAACGGCGGCATCCAGCGGTGAATACCGATAGAGAGGACTCCTGCAGCTGTGAACCCACGTCTTTTTGAACCGTTGACGATCCGCGGGGTGACCTTCCGCAATCGGATCTGGGTCTCCCCGATGTGCCAGTACATGTGCCTCGACGGTGACGGGATGCCCGATGACTGGCATTTGGTGAACGCCGGCACGTACGCTGCCGGCGGCGTCGGCCTCGTCGTGGTGGAAGCCACGGGTATCAGCCCCGAAGCGCGGATCACCACGGAGTGCGCCGGCATTTGGAACGATGCACAACGCGACCGCTGGAGTCGCGTCGTCGACTTCGTCCACAGCCAGAACGCCCGGATCGGCATACAGCTGGCACATGCCGGACGGAAGGCCTCCGACTACGGCGTGGACACCGCGCAGAGCGGTGGCACCAAACCCGCCGAGGAGGGCGGCTGGACGACGGTAGCGCCATCGCCGATTCCGTTCACCGGCATGGACACCCCCAGCGAACTGGATTCGAGCGGCATCGCCAAAGTCCTTGACGACTTCGCCACCGCGGCACAGCGTGCCGTGGCCGCGGGATTCGACGTCATAGAGATTCACGCCGCCCACGGGTACCTACTGCACCAGTTCCTCTCGCCGCTGAGCAATGCGCGCACCGACGGTTACGGCGGGTCACTGGAGAATCGCGCCAGGCTCCTCCTGGAGGTCGTTGATCGAATCCGCGGCGTGATACCCGAGACCACACCGCTTTTCGTGCGCTTCTCCGGTACCGATTGGATCGACGGCGGATGGACCGTAGACGAAACGGCCTGCGTGGCCAGGTGGGCAAACGAACGCGGCGCAGATTTCTTCGACATCTCCAGTGGGGGCCTCAGCAGCGACATCTTCATCTCCGTATCGCCCGGCTATCAGGTGCCACTGACCGAACGCGTCCGCGAACTCGGCGGGGTTCCCGCATCGGCCGTCGGCAAGATCACCTCGCCGGATCAGGCGGAGAGAATTCTCGCCGACGGGCGAGCTGACGCCGTCTTCCTTGGCCGGGAACTCATTCGAGACCCGCACTTCGCGCTGCGCGCGGCCCACGAACTCGGGGCACAGATCGACTACGTCCCGCTGCCATTCCGCGCCGCTAGCTGGGCGTAGCCGTGCTCGTCGACTCCCAACGTTGCCCAGTGAAAGGAAGTGCCGCCGATGCCGACTGACGAGGTGTCTCCCACGACGATCGCGATGTTGATCTACCCGGATTTCACCATGCTCGACCTTTTCGGCCCGCACCAGGTGCTTACCGGAGTTCCCGGCGTGGCAGTCGATTTGGTCGCCAAGACCGCCGAGCCGGTCGTCAGTGATAGCCAGGTGGCCGTCATGCCGACCAAGACCTTTGCCGATTGCCGACCCACCTATGACGTGCTGGTGGTGCCCGGGACCAGGAACACCCACCGGATGGTCGAGGATGCGGAGACGCTGACGTTTCTGCGATCGGTCTCGGCGGATGCGCGGTACGTCACCAGTGTCTGCACGGGCTCACTCATCCTGGCTGCCGCCGGGCTGCTCACCGGTTACCGCGCCACATCGCATTGGGCGTTTCGGCGCTTCCTGAAAGCCTATGGCGCTCTCCCGGAGGACGGTCGGATCGTCGTCGATCGGAACCGCATCACCGGTGGCGGGGTCACCGCGGGCATCGACTTCGGGCTTCATCTAGCCGCGACCTTGGTCGGAGAAGACGCCGCCAAAGTGCGTCAGCTGATCATGGAGTACGACCCCGATCCGCCATACACCGTCGGTACCCCAGATCGCGCCGACGCCGGCACCCGCATCAGGGCGGAGCAGAGATTAGCGCCGCTGGTCGCCGCGATGGCTGCCGCCGCGGAACGGACCGTGACACCGGGAAGGGCAGATCATGCAACGAATTGAGGGCAAGACCGCGCTGATCACTGGGGGAACCAGCGGAATCGGGCTGGCCACCGCCCGGTTGTTCGTCGAGCATGGTGCGCGCGTATTCGTGACCGGGCGTGACCCGCACGCACTGCACCGTGTTGAAAGTGAGCTCGGGGAGCAGTGCACCGCGATTCGGGCCGACGTCACCTCGGCTGACCAGATGCAGTGCCTAGCAACGCAGATCGCTTCCGCAGACGGTGCAGTCGACATCTTCGTGGCCAACGCCGGTGTCGCGTACCCGACACCGTTGGCGGAGACCGACGAGGCGCGCTACGACCAGTTGATGGACATCAACGTCAAAGGGGTTTTCTTCTCGATGCAGGCGGTTTCGCCGTTGATCCGGCGCGGGGGATCGGTCATCCTGCTGACGTCGTTTCTCAATCAGGTCGGGCGCCCGGGGCTGTCGCTGCCCTGGGCATTCAAGGCCGCCGTTCGATCCCTGGCCCGCAGCTGGTCCCGCGAACTGCTTGACCGCCAGATCCGGGTGAACGCGATTTCACCGGGCGGGATCGACACACCGTTGCAGAGCCGGGGCCGCACCGAAGCGCAAGCGCAGGCGGTACGTGACGATCTTGCGGCACGCACGCCGGCCGGACGCATGGGAACTGCGGAGGAGATCGCGCAGGCGGCCCTGTACCTCGCCAGCGACGAGTCCCGTTTTGTGCTTGGAGCGGAACTGGTCGTCGACGGCGGGATCTCGCAGTTGTGAAAGGGACAGAGGGGCTCGACCGTACCAACCTGGTTTCCTTGACGATCTACTCATCGGACCTTGCCGCGCTGGCGGAGGCCATCCCGCGGGTGTCTGTGCCCCGGGGTAGGTGAACACGCCCCCGTGGATGAGACCGGAGTGGTCCAACTCAGGGCACGCCTGCACGACGGGGGGCGGTAACGACGTGAGTGAAGCGCCGCCGCTGCGGCAACTTCGGGTCGGCGAACAGGTGATCGCCTACCGCGAATCCGGAGCGTCAGATGGTCGGCCGATCATCCTGGTGCATGGGTGGCCGCAGACCTCCCGAGCCTGGCGACATCAACTCGTCGGGTTGGGGAATCTCGGTTACCGGGTGATCGCACCCGATCTGCGGGGGACCGGCGGGTCGACCGTTTTCCCGGCACCTGAGCATTACTCGCTACGCCACCACGTGGCCGATCTGATCGCACTGATCGACGGACTCGGCATCGACCGAGCGACCTGGGTCGGGCACGACTGGGGCGCACCGGTGGTGTGGTGCGCCGCCCGACATCACCCCGCCCGGTTCGCCGCTGCCGGGTCGTTGAGCACGCCCTACGACACTCTGGAAAGAGGGCTCGAGCGAGTCGTCTCATTCGTTCGCCGGGATGTCTATCCGGAGTCGGAGTATCCGGCCGGGCAGATGGACTATTACCGGTTCTACTCCGAGTGTTTCCTCGACGCACGCCGGCAGTTTGAGTCCGATGTCCGGTCCTTCTTCGCCAATGTGTTGCGTAGCGACGAGCCGGGGCAGCAGAACGTGGTCTGGCCCACGGCTACCGTGTGCCGGCGAGGAGGATGGTTCGATGGCGGCCCCGCTCCGGCCATAGACGCCGACCACCGCGTGGTCAGCGATGAGGACCTGGACCACTTCGTCGGCGCCTACTCGGAAACCGGGTTCTTCGGAGTGAACGCGTTGTACGTGAACGATGTCGACAATCGCGCATTTGTCGAGGAGGCCGGTCTCGACCGGGTCGAATTCCCGGCTCTACTGGTCATCGGCCGACATGACTACGTCAACGATGCCGCGTACTCCGAACTCGCGGCACCGATGCGGGAGCTCTGCGATGACCTGGACGTCCGCGAGGTCGATGCGGGGCATTGGGTTCATCAGGAGCGGCCAGTCGAGATCACCGCGGCAATCGACGCATTGGCCCAGCGCGGGGCCGGCGCGCAGACCAAGCCCCAGCCATCGGCACGCCCCCGATGAAACGCGAAATCAACGCTGGCCCGGTGACGGGGCGGCACACCGAACACGTCGTCAATTCGGCCTGACGGGAGACCTTCCCAGATCGCCGGCCGCGATGCGGCGAGCCGTCTGGATCCGGCGCTCGCGAAGCGGCCTACCCCGGTCGGCGACGGTTTCCAGAACCTGCGGAGGCGCGGTTTCGGGCGTTCCACTGGAGAACGGCGGCTCAGGTGCGTATTGGATGGACAGTTGGACGGCTTGGGCTTCGTCGAGGCCTCGCAACTCGGCCGCAACCATTAGGGCGGCATCGATACCGGCGGTGACGCCCGCAGCGAACACGAAACTGCCATCGGTGACCACGCGCTCGTCGACGGCGGTCGCCCCGAAGATCTGCAGGATGTCGAGAGATGCCCAATGCGTGGTAGAGCGTCGTCCGTGTAAGAGCCCCGCGGCGCCCAGCAGCAGCGCGCCGGTGCACACCGACAATGTGCAGCGGGCGCCGGACGCTTGCCGTCGCAGCCATGTCAAGAGCCGCTGGTTGTCCATGTGATCCTGCTGCCCGGGGCCGCCGGGGACGTGCAGCACATCCAACTGGCTTGCGTCTTCGATCAACGCATCGGGTAGCAGCCGCAGGCCGTGGCAGTCACGGACCGGATCCAGCGTCAGGCCATAAATGGTGTACGTGACGTTGCTCAGGGATGCGAGGACTTCGAAGGGGCCGGTGAAGTCGATCTGGTCCATGTCGTCGAAGACGATGGCCCCGATCTTCAGATGCTGGTTGTGCCGTTCGCCGGCATCGGGATCGCCCATGACCCCATTGTCGTTGCAGAACGGGCGTCGTGCGTGGTCGCTTCCAGCCAGTTTCCGTCTGATCTCTGCCAGCGGATCCGGCGTCTCGGTGACCGGGGTCGTCGGCGGTCGACGTCGAACCGCCCTAGCGTTCAACAGGATCAGCTGATCCTTACGCGGGGCCGACCGCTGACGCGAAGGGCAGCACGCCGAGGGGGCCGTCCTGCTCGGGGCGACGGACACTCGAGGGCCCGCGTCGTCCCGGGATCCGACCGTCGGTTTGGCGTAAACCTGGCGGTGATCGGCAAATCCGCCGCTGGCCGGTCCGCCCCATCGATCGCAGACTTGGTTCATGACATTTCCGAATCCGGTAACCCCTTCTCAGGGATCCGTCGCCGATGATGCTGACCTGTTGACACTGCCCGGTACGCAATTGGCCACGGCGGCCCTGGAACTCGTGCAAGCCGCGGAGTCGCCGGCCATCGCCAATCACAGTGTGCGCAGCTTCCTGTTCGCACGGTTGCTCGCCCCGTGCATCGGACTCATCGCGGGTAGTGACTTCGATGAAGAATTGCTCTACCTTTCGTGCGTCTTGCATGACGTCGGGCTGTCCCCCCTGGCGAAGGGCGACACTCGATTCGAGGTGGACGGCGCCGACCGGGCCGCCGAGTTCCTCACCGGGCACGGGTTGGAGGCGCGCAAGGTTGATGCCGTGTGGGAGGCCATTGCACTGCACAACACGGCCGTCATACCTGAACGGATGGGTGCGCTGACGTCACTGACCTATCAGGGCATCGCGATCGACTTCGGCGGAGTGCTCGGTCTGCCGGATTCGCACCGGGAGGCGGTGACCGCGCAGATCGGCGCCGTTATTCACGACGTCTATCCCCGATTCAACATGGCGACGTCAGTCTTGGACGCGGTCGCCGGGCATGCCGCCATGAACCCGGAGAATGCTCCGCGCTATCACCCGCCGGGGGAGATTCTCCGGGAGAGAAACGAATTCGGGACCACCTTCGTCGAGGAGCTCATCGCCGAGGGCGGTTCGCGGTGGGGCAACTGAGCCCCGATTGACTTCATCGAAACGGCTTCTGCCGCAACGATCGAAGAAAGATTCCGGACTCCGGAAGAATGGAAGTAACGATGAAAGGAAGCAGCTGCATGTCCACCGTCGAGTTCATTGACACTCCCGGGTACGGCGAAATCACGCGTTCCCGATACAGCTACAGTCAGGCGCTCCGTGTCGGGGACCGGGTCGAGATCTCCGGTCAGGGTGGATGGGACGACGACCAGGTCGTCTCCGCGGACTCCGTGGAGGAGGAGATCGATCTGGCCTTCGGAAACGTCGAAAGGACTCTTGAGGCGGCGGGGGCCACCTGGCACGACGTCGTGAGCGTCAAGACATATCACGTCCCGAGTCGTGAGGACTCCATCGGTGACGACCACATGTCCGCGGTCGTAAGCCAATTCCGCAAGCGTGCCGGAAAGCACCTGCCGTTGTGGACCGCGCTCGGGGTGAAGGCGCTGGGGATGCCCGAGATGCGCATCGAGGTCGAAGTGGTCGCCATCATCGGGGCTGGGGGCTGACGGCGGGAGTTGAGCAGGGGCTGTCTCGATCGCTGGGGCGGCCCCTGAGCTCTCCGATGTTCGGAATGCGCGAGGATTCGGTCCACCGTGGAGGGCACCGATCGCTGCCCGGGCTCGCTCAGACGGCCGCGGTGTCAGGAACGCACGTGAAAGTTCGGCGATACCCGGTCGGTGTGGTCGCCAGGCTCCGGCGAAAGTGCAGTCGAAGGTTGGCGGCTGATCCCAACCCGGAGTCCCGGGCGACACGGTCAACCGAATAATCGGTCGTTTCAAGCAGTTCGCGTGCGGAGGTGATGCGTGCATTCAGCAGCCACTGGAACGGGGTGGTTCCAGTCTCTTCGGCGAAGCGGCGCATGAAAGTCCGCATCGACATCCGGGCATGTCTGGCCATCTCCGAAGCGCCGATGGGATCGGCTATATGGTCCAACGCCCAAGCCCGGGTAGCGGCCAATGAAGCATTACCGGCGACGGCTACCGCGGCGGGAACGTATTGCGCCTGGCCGCCATCGCGATGAGGCGCGGCGACCAACGTGCGGGCCACCCGATTGGCGGTAGCCGCCCCGAGATCCCGCATCACGATGTGCAAGCACATGTCGATTCCGCAGCACATTCCGGCAGAGGTGAGAATGTTGCCGTTGTCGACGTAAAGCACGTCTCGGTCGAGGTGCACCGACGGAAACCGCGCCTCGAACTCCTTCATGTGCTGCCAATGCGTGGTCGCGCGTCGACCGTCGAGAATGCCGGCTGCGCCCAGGGCAAACGCGCCGGTGCAGATCGACGCCACTCGCGTGCCCCGTTCGACCTCGGCTGCCAGTGCATCGAGTACCGCGGTGGGGACGGGTCGATCTACCGGCTCATATCCCGGAACGATGACGGTGTCCGCCTCGGCCACGGCCTCAAGACCGTGGTCGATCGCCAATGTCAGACCGGATGCGGTCTGGACGCGGTCAGTCACGCCGCAGACACGCAGCTCATAGGGCACGTCGGGGTCGATCCCGAAGACGTCCATCGGAATCGCGAGGTCCAGTGCGGTGACGCCATCGAGGGCCACAACGGCAATGAAGTGATTGTCCATCGGTAACCGATCGTGCCCGGTCCCCGGTGTCTTGGCCAGTGGCAGTTCTGCCATGGACCATGAGGATCTGACCATTGTGTGTGGTCGGCCAGGTCCGAGCAGGAGTTGCCGGTCCCGGCCGATTGCGTCGACTGATGCCGGGCCAGGACTACGGGCCGGTGGTCAGCGACGACATGGCTGCGGCGGACCCGGACCAGTGGAACGACCCCCGGCAGGAATCGATCGGGCCGGGTGTGACAACTCCATGCGGACCTGGGCCCCCGGTCGGCTCCCTAAGCGGTGCGCCGCCAGGGCTGGAGCTGCTCGATCGCAGCGGCGAGGCCCAGCAGGGTCGGCTCCGACCCGGGTTTGCCGACCAACTGCACGCCGACCGGCAGGCCCTGGCGGTCGAGTCCGGCGGGCACGGTCATCGCGGGCCAACCGATGATGTTCCACGGCGCCGCGAAGGGTGCGTAGCGAGCGTTGCTGACCAGCGAGGCGAGCCAGCCCCGCTGCGCCCAGCGTCGGGATTTGATCGGCGGTTGAGCCAGCGTCGGCGTGACCAGGACGTCGGTGTCGGCGAAGAAGTCCAACGCGCGCTGCCGCCACACTTCGCGCCCCTTGGGGTTCGAAAGACCCCGCTTCTCGACGGCGTCTCCGATCCGCACATGGATACGGTTGCGGCGCTCCAATAAGGAGGCGTCCGCCGAGAGATGTCCCTCGGCTGCCGCTCCCGCCGTCCACAATGCCAGTGCGGTCGTGTTCATCAGGGTGGCCGGGTAACGCGGGGTCGCCGATCGAATGAGGTGGCCGCCCCGAAGTAGATCGGCGGTCCGACGGACCGCCTCAGCCCAACCGCGCGCCACCGGCGTCGCGAGGCTGGGGGCCGAAGTCGACACAGCAATCCGCAGGGCGGGCGGAGGGATCAGTGCCGCCGCATCGGGATCGTCGGCCATGACCGAGAACATCAGCGCGGCATCTGCGACCGTGGTCGCGAGCGGTCCGTTCTCCGACATCCCTCCCCAGGATGCGTGCGCCTCTCCGACCGGCACTACCCCGTGACCAGGCTTGAGGCCAACCAATCCGCAGCATGCAGCCGGGATCCGAATCGAGCCCATGCCGTCGTTCCCGTGGGCGATAGGTACCGCCCCCGATGCGACCGCGGCCGCGGACCCCCCGGACGAGCCCCCCGGCGTCCGCTCCGGATTCCAGGGATTGCGGGTGACGCCGAAGGCCGAATCGGTTGTGCCCCAAATGCAGAGCTCGGGGACTCGGGTCAGCCCGACGATCACTGCGCCGGCAGTGCGAAGGCGACGAACGACCTCGTGATCGGTTGTTCGAGGCGCTGCGCTGGTGGCCAGCGAGCCGTCCCGCATCGGTTCCCCGGCTACGGCGATGTTGTCCTTGATGGCAATCGGAACGCCCGCCAACGGAAGCGAACCGCGATCGTCGCGGGCATCGATCGCGTCCGCCTCGGCCAACGCCGCGTCGTGGCGGATCACCTGCCACGCGTTAAAGGCCGGCTGGGTTTGCTCGATCCGGTGCAGCGCTTGCTCCGCGGCGGCTCGGGCCGTCAGCATTCCGCTCTGAACTGCGGCCGCAATCTCGGTCGCGGTGAACTCCACCTCGAGACTTTATCGCGCGCACTGCCGGTCCTACTGGGTCATACTGGCCGAAGGGATTGTGCAGAAAGCTGGAGGTGTGTCGATGCCCGACGATCGCGCTACGCCGGTGCTGCTCTACGACGGTGTCTGCGGAATCTGTAATCGATCGGTGCAGAGCATCCTGCGATTCGACCGGCGCGGCACCCTGCGATTTGCGGCACTGGAAAGTGACTTCGCGCGTGCGATCATCGAGCGCCATCCGCAGCTGCGGGATGTCGACTCGATGGTCTTCGTGAAGAACCCCGGCCAGCCCGACGAGCACATCGATGTTCGATCGGCTGCCGCCCTGCGGGTGCTCAGCTATCTGGGTGGGCCCTTCCGGCTACTGCTCGCGGCACGCATCATCCCGGCGGGACTGCGCGACTGGCTTTATGACCGCTTCGCCGCCGTCCGCTATCGGTTGGGCGGTCGGCACGACACCTGCCCGATCCCGGGACCCGATGTGCGGGCTCGCTTCCTGGACGCCTAGGTGCTCGTACCAGCTTTTGTGGTCGACACGTTCACGGCGGTCAGGTTCCGGGGGAACCCCACCGGCGTGGTGCTGCTGGACGGTCCGGCAGATACCACATGGATGCAGGCGGTGGCAGCAGAGTTCAACTGCCCGGCAACAGCATTCATCGTCCCAGCCACAGCCGAGGCCGGTCCGCGCGCACTGCGGTGGTTCAGTCCGGTAGCCGAATTGGCGTTGTGCGGCTCGGGAACCCTGGCCAGTGCGCACGTCCTCGGCGGGGACCAGTCCTTCCAAGCGGGCGATAAGTTGCTGTCCTGCACGACGGGTTCGGATGGTGCCATCGCGATGGGGTTTCCGGCGGACCCGGTACGCGCCGAGTCGCCGACAGCCGAGCTGGTGGCGGGCCTACCCGGGGTGAGCATCCGCTCGGTGTGGCGGGGCAGCATGGACGTGATTGTGGAAGCCGCATCGGCTGCCGAAGTTCGTGCGCTGGAGCCGGACACGGCGTCGCTGGCGAAGGTCGACGCCCGAGCCGTCGTGGTTACGGCAGCCGGTGACGGCGGCGCCGACATCGTGAGCCGGGTGTTCGCGCCCCGCTTCGGACTGACCGAGGATCCGGTGACCGGCTCGGCGCACTGCACTCTCGCTGCGCTGTGGGGCAAGCGCCTTGGGGTCGACGAGTTCTCGGCCGAACAGGCCTCAGCGCGGGGCGGGGAACTGCGGGTCCGCTGTGACGGCGACCAGGTCATCTTGATCGGTCACGCCGTGACCGTCTTACGCGGTGAACTTCGCCGTTAACCGCGCACGCGTCGTCGCAGCGACGGCGCCGCCAGACCTCCCGCGCCCGCGATCAGCATTGCCAGCCATACCAGGTGGGCGGCCATCGCGGCCCGGCGCTGCCCGGCCGATGCCTTCGGCGCATGGCCGCCGACCCGGTAGAGGGTGAGGTCGGAATCACGGAAGGTGACCGGCAAGCGAGACAGAGTTTTTGCAGCCGAACCCATTTCGCCGTCCACATCGGATTCCTTGACCACCCAGCCCACGCCTTTGACTCCCAGCGCGGCCGGCTCAGCACCAGACAATAGCGCCTGCTGCACCTCGCGGGCGTGCGTACCCTCCCCGGGCACGGTCTGCCCGCCGACGGTCAGATCGCCGGTCGTGAGCACCTCGGCGCGCACCCACCGGGGCAGCGGATCGAGCACCGGAGCCGGCCCCGCCCAGCCGAAGTGGCGCATGGTGTCGGCCGGCAGCACGGCCACCGGCCGCGGATCGGCATTGATCTTGGCCGCCACCGCCGCCCAACCGGCCGGGTAGTGCACCGGCGTGACCCGCCCGGCGACTCCCCAGGCCAGGTCGGGCAGGACGACGATCAGCGCGACGCAGCACACCAGCGCTGCCCGCGCCGGCGGCAGCCGGTCTCGCAGCCCCACTACCGCCCCGGCCCCGGCCAGTAGGTAGCCCGGCACCGCCAGCGCCACCCACTTCTGGCCGTCGCGCAGCACGCCGAGCCCCGGTGCGACGTCCGTCGCCCAGCGCAGCAGCGCCAGCCCCGGCCCGGTGGCCAACAGGGTGAACGTCAGCACCGTCGAGCCCGCCAGGATCAGCAGCGGACGCACCGCAGGCAGCTCTCGCACCGACGCCCATCCCAGCCCCAGCACCCCGACGAACACCGCCGTCGCCAGGAGCGCAAAAGCCGTTCGTCGCGAACCGGGTACCGCCTCGGCGTTCCAGTTCCCGCCGAGCCCGGCGAGGCTGCCCCGGGTGCCCAGGCCGGGCTCGGCGCGGGCCGCGAATGCCGCCACCCCGGACGACTCGCCCTGTGCCGATCCCGGGCTCAGCACCACCGCCACCACCCACGGCAGCGCGGCGGTCGCCGCGACCGCCCCGGCGCTCGCCGCGCACCACCATCGCGGCGGCCCGGAGCCGGGCGCCGCGACACACACCAGCGCCACCACCGCCGCCAGCAGTAGCCCGGTGGGGGTCAAGCCGGCCAGCGCCAGAAAGAACACCAGGCCGAACAGCCCGGTGGCACCGGCCCGTAACCCCAGCATCGCCGCAGCCACCCACGGCAGGCAGCCGTAGCCGACCAGCAGGCTCCAATGGCCCTGCAGCAGCCGCTCGGCCACATAGGGGTTCCAGATCGCCACGGTGATCGCCACCAGCTGACCGGGCAGCCCGGCCTCCGGCAGCACGATCGCCACCAGCCGTGCCGCGCCGCATCCAGCCAGCCACAGGCCCACGAACAGCAGCGCCTTGACCGCGGTCCCGCCGTCGATCAGCCGCGACGCCAGCGCCACCGCGAAGTCTTGAGGCACCGCTCGCGGTGACGCCTCACCCAGCCCCAGGGCTGCGCCGGTCAGATACGACCGCGGCGTCGAAACCGCGTCTCGCAACAGTAGATAACCCGGACGCAGCAACGGCGCCAGGACGAGCAGCGTCAGCCCGAGTGCATAGCACGGCGCGATCCAGCGCCCGGCTCGCGCCACCGCGGAACTACGGCTGGTCGGGAGCCGGATCCGGGGTGCCGCGGTCCGGGGCGCTCGACTCTGGTGGCGCCGCCGGGCGGTCCAGCTGGGGACGTTGCGCCGGCAGCTTCTCGGTCTCGGCCTCGGCCCCGGACGGGCGGTCGGCCGTGGGTGCCTTGGGCGTGAAACCGCCGAAGAAGCCACCGTCGGAGCCGTGCCGGTCGGGGCGACCCAGCGCGGCTTCGGCCGGCAGGCTGAACCAGCCGACCAGGATGCCGCCGATCAAGCAGATCAGCCCCGCCGCGGTGAAGGTGATCGGCAGGACCCGGGACCACAGCGCCACCCGGTCGCGCTCGTTGCGGGCCGCGTTGACCTGCGCTTCGATGGTCTCCTCGGAGCTGGTGACCGTGTAATCGGCCAGTGCGATCTCCGGCTTGAGCGCATCGCGCGCGTAGTAGTGGTTGGCGTGCAACTTCGACTTGACGATGGTGCCCGAGACGGGGTCGACCCACATCGTGCGCTGCGCGGCGTAGTACCGCGTCATCGTGACTTCCTCGTCGGGGTCGGCGCCTTCGATGTTCCAGAGCCGGGCGGGCGCGGTGATCTCACCGTCTTCGTCGTGGCCGTACAGCGACGGGTAGCGCACCGGCTCGGCCAGGCGGCCGTCGCCGTCGTAGCCGACGTTCTGGGCGAACCGGTAGGTGGTCAGCCCGTTGACGTCGTCCTCACCCTCGTAGTTGGCCTCGTAGGCCTTCTGCGCGATCGGGTCGAAGTATTGGTAGGACTGCTTCTTGGTGTCGAAGGGGAACCGGTAGGACAGTCCCTCGTGTGGCAACGCGATGTTGGTGGGCGGGGTCTCGTCCTCAAAGTTGCGCGGCCGCTGCACCGAGCCACCCGGGTGGGTGTCATCTGAAATCGCCTCGGCGGTCGTGCGGTTCAGCGTCACGGTGTCGACGATGGCCAACAACAGCCCGGTGTCCTTCTGCCGGTCCGCGCGCCGCAGCGACGAGCCGACCTGCAGGGTCACCACGTCGGCGTTGGCGGGCGACTCGACACCGATCTGTTGCTGGGACACCAGCGGCACGTCCTGGTCGACCACGGCGTGCTCACTGCCGAGTGACTCAGGGTCCAACGCGGCGCCGCTGCCGTTGCTGATCAGCGTGACGTCGATGTCGAGTGGGATCTTCGCGATTTTGCCCACCGTATAAGTGGACAGCAACAGTGCCGCGACCATCAGGGCGGCGCCGAGGCCCATGACTGCGCATGCCGCGATACGCATCATGATTGCTCGGTTCACGTCGCCGCATCCTCCTTTTGACCCCGTACCCAAATTTGTTCGACCCTAACAGCAACAGGTGCAGCAGCTACTGTGTGTCCATCGATGCCTCGGTCGGAAAACAGATGAGTCAGCAGGTGGGTGGCGTACGCAGCTTCCTGCCCGCCGTCGAGGGTATGCGCGCCTGCGCGGCCATCGGGGTGGTGATCACGCACGTCGCGTTTCAGACCGGGCACTCCTCGGGGATCAGTGGCCGGCTGTGGAGCCGATTCGACATGGCCGTCGCGGTGTTCTTCGCGCTGAGCGGGTTTTTGCTGTGGCGTAGCCATGCGGCGGCCGCGTGCGGGCTGCGTCCGGCACCGCCGACCGGGCATTACCTGCGGTCGCGCGTGGTGCGCATCATGCCGGCCTACCTGGTGTCGGTGGTGGTGATCCTGGCGCTGCTGCCCGATGCCGGGGGCGCCAGCCTGGTGGTGTGGCTGGCTAATCTCACGATGACGCAGATCTATGTGCCGCTGACCCTGACACCGGGCCTGACCCAGATGTGGAGTTTGGCCGTGGAGGTCAGCTTCTACATCATTCTGCCCCTGCTGGCGCTGGCGGCGCGGCGGCTGCCGGTGCGTGCCCGAATACCGGTGATCGCGGGCGTGGCGCTGCTCAGCCTGGGGTGGGGGTTCCTGCCCATCCACACGCCCTACGGGGTGAATCCGTTGAACTGGGCGCCGGCCTACGGCTGCTGGTTCGGCGCGGGCATGCTGCTGGCGGAGTGGGCGTACCGCCCGGTCGGGCGGGTGCACCGGCTGGCCCGTCGACGGCTACCGATGGCGCTGCTGACCCTGGTGGCGTTCGGAGTGGCGGCGTCACCGCTGGCCGGACCGGAGGGGCTGACCTCGGCCACCGTCGGGCAGTTCATCGTGCGCACCGCGATGGGCGGCGTACTGGCGTGGGCGTTGTTGGCGCCGCTGGTGCTGGACCGGCCCGACGCACCGCACCGGTTCCTGGCCAGCACGCCGATGGTGACGTTGGGCCGCTGGTCCTACGGGATCTTCATCTGGCACCTGGCGGCCCTCGACATGGTGTTCCCCGTGATCGGCCGCTTCGCGTTCACCGGGGACATGGCGGTGGTGCTGGCGCTGACGCTGGTGTTCACCATCGCGGTCGCCGCGGTCAGCTATGCCCTGGTGGAGCAACCCTGCCGCGAGAAGCTACGGGGCTGGGAGACGCGGCATCCGGCCGAGCGCTCCGATGCCGCTCAGGCGGCTTTGCCTGATGGGGTGTACTCGGCTGAGTCGCTGGTGAATTCGGGCGTGCCGTAGGCCTTCAGCCGCCGCTTGAGCAGCCGCAGCACGTAAGCGTTGGTCAGCCGGCGCAGGCCGGGGGTGCGCACAGCGCGTTGCACCACCAGCAGGCGGCCGACCACGAACGGTGCCGTCAGGGCGATCCGCGCGTAGTCGCCCGCGCTGAGCGTGACGCTCATCTTCGCAGCCACATCACGTTTACCGCCACAGAACGTTTTGACGAAAAAGGCTTTGCTGTAGCTCTTCTCGACCGCATCGGCGATGCGTTCGGGCAGGGTGTTCTCCTGCCGCAGGTAGGCGGCCATCGTCGAGCGGACCAATTCTCCGCAGGTTGAGTCGTCGAAGTCGTCGCGCAGCAGCGCAGCGCGGGCGCTGAACACTCCGATGATCTGGTCGGGTGTGGTCGGGAGCATCTCCTCGGGCAGGCCAAGTAGAACGCAGCGGTAGCGGGTGAACTCGACCTGTGCGCGCTCGCTCGGCGTGAACTCCGTGCGCCCTTGACGGCGGGCGTCCATCGCCAGCACGAACAGGTTGATCATCCCGGCCGGCATCTGGTCGATCTGCGGAATCGGCAGGCCGTAGATGCCGATGTCCCACTTCGGGGATCGCTTGAGCGCGTTGAAGCGGACCATCGAGTGCATCAGTCGCACCATGGCCGCCGCCTCGAATCCCTGCCCGTACCGGTCCAGTGCGCCCGGCAGCGTGGTGACGGCGAAGAAACTGGTGGTCTCGTTGACCCTCCCGGCGGCACGCTTGCCCGACAGGGCGCCGGTCAGTGCCATCGGCAGCGCGGCGTAGGTATTGAGGAAAGTCGCGATGAACGCACCGCGGACGACGAACGGTGCTAACAGAGCCATCGGGAGTCGGGAGTGCTCTGCGCCCGTACGAACCAGGTCCATGTCCAGCCAGTCCGGGGTGGCCTCCATGTCGGCGATGAACGCGGCCAACTCCGGCGGCGCGTCGGGCACCGCCTCGATACCGTGCCGACAAGCCTGCTTGAGCATGCCGATCAGGGTGCTGACGCTGTACTGGCCCATCAAGGCGGCGTAGGAGTCCGACACCACATCGCCCAGCCAGGTGGCCGTCGTGATCAATTCGACGGCGGCATCGTCGGCCAGCAATTTGGCCCGGGTAGCCGGATTGCCCGGCAGTGACGAGACGTCGTCGGGGGAGATCGCCGTGCGGTAGGGCTGCACGTCGAAGTCCAGGTCGCCGTAGAGCTCCGGCAACAGTTCGGCCTGACGGCGGACGCGCTGATACAGGTCGGGGTAGTGCGTAGGCATCCAAGACCTCCGAATAATCGACAGATTGTCCGCACAATGGCACAAAGTCATGCAATTGTGTCACGGTAACACGGGGGAAGTCGCGGGGACAGACCCGGCAGCCGCCGTACGTCGGGCCTGCTCACCGCGCAGCATGACAGGATGAACGACATGGCCGGTCCGGCAGCAGTCAAGGTCGGAGATCCGATCAGTGGCACGGCGGGTGCCATCCTCGAGGCCGCTCGGGTGGAGTTCACCCGGCATGCCTTTCGCCGGGCCAACATCGATGCCATCGCCCAGCGCGCCGGAGTGAGCCGACGCACGTTGTACCGGCATTTCCCCACCAAAGAAGCGCTGTTCGAGCAACTCGTGGAGACCGACACCCAGGCCCTGTTCGTCGAACTCGGCAAGGCCGCCCGGGCGCAGGATGCCGCGGGCGCGATCGTGGAATGCTTCACCCTCGCCATGCGCCGCATCACCGAGAGTCCGCTGGCTACCGCGGTCATCGAAAGCGAGCCGGAACTGCTCATCGGAGTCAACACCCCCAGCGGTGAAAAGGCCCTGGTGCGTGCCAGCCATCTGGTCGCCGCGACGCTGCGGCTCTGCGGCGTGACCATGCCCGACGAAGCGGTCCTGGCCACCGCGGAGATCCTGGTGCGCCTGGTCGCATCACTGCTCGCCAACAGAGCAGGGGTCCTCGACATCAACGACACCCTCGCCGTCCGCAACTACGCCCAGACTTACCTCGCCCGTCTGGTCTGGTAGTCGGCCGGCGTCGCCTCGGATCCTTACGCCAGGTGGCCTGCCGGTGTGTAATCGCTTGCATCGCTGGTGAATTCAGGCTTGCCGTAGGTCGTCAGCCGACGCTTGACGAGCCGGACCAGGTAGTCGTCGGTGATCTGGCGCAGTGCCGGGATCCGGCTGGCGCGCCGCACCAGCAGCAGGCGCCCGATGATGAACGGTGCCGTCAGGCCGATGCGCAGGTAGTCGGCCAGGCCGATCGACACTCCCTTGTCCTTGGCAGCGGCGCGGTCGCCGTTGCAGAAGGCCTTCGTGAAAGCGGCCTTGCTGTAGCTCTTCTCGACGGCGTCGGCGATGCGCTCCCATCGGGTATCGACGGGCCGCAAATAGGCGGCCATGGTCGAGCGCACCATCTCGCCGCAGGTGGCGTCGTCGAAGTCCTCACGCAGCAGTGCCCCGCGGGTGTGGATGAGGTGGATGATCTCGGTGGGCGTGGTCGGCAGGAGCTCCTCGGGCAGACCGAGCAAAAACGCTCGGTAGCGCGTGAATTCGACGACGGCACGCTCGCTCGCACTGAATTCGGTGCGCCCTTTCCGGTGGGCGGCCGTGGCCAACAGGTAGAGGTTGATCATTCCGGCCGGCATTTGGTCGACCTGGGGGACGGGGATCCCGTAGACGTCGACGTCCCACTTCTCGGAGCGCTTGAGCGCGTTGTAGCGAACCATCGAGTGCATCAGCCGCACCATCGCGGCCGCTTCGAAGCCCGGGCCGTAGCGATCCAAGGCCCCGGGCAGTGTGGTGACGGCGAAGAAGCTCGTCGTCTCGTTGACCCGGCGTGCAGCGCGACGGCCGGACAACGCTCCGGTCAGTGCCATCGGCAAGGCGGCGTAGGTATTGACGAAGGTTGCGATGAAGGCGCCCCGGGTGACGAATGGCGCCACCAACGCCGCCGGGATGCGGGCGTGCCGAGCGCCCTCGCGGACCAGATCCATGTCCAGCCACGACGGCGCGGCTTCCATGTCGGCGATGAACGCCACCAGCTCCGGCGGCGCGTCGGCAACCGCGTCGATGCCCTCGCGGCAGGCCAGCTGGAGCATGTCGATCAAAGCGGAGACGCTGTAGTCGGACATCAGCGCCGCATAGGGGTCGGCCACCACATCGCCCAGCAGGGTCGCCGTCCGGATCAGTTCGACGGCTTGTTCGTCCGCCAGATAGGGAGCGCGATCGGCGACCCACGCCGGCAGCGTCGAGAGGTCGGCCGGATCGGTGGTGGTGCGGTACGGCTGTGCGTCGAAGTCGATGTCGCCGTAGAGGCCCGGCTGCAGCTCGCGCTGACTATGAACACGTCGCGCAAGCTCGGGGTAGTGCGTGGGCATCACGGCCTCCAAATAACTAACATATTGTTAGTTACAGAAGTAACAGACTGTTAGTTATGCTGTCAACTATGACTTTGGCGCAGTCGCGGCGGCGGATGACGGCCGAGGCCCGGCGTAGCCAGATCCTCGATGTCACCCACGCGATCGTGGATGCGGAGGGGTTTCATGCCGCCACGCCGAACCGGATAGCCCGTGCGGCCGGGATCAACCGATCGCTGCTCTATCAGCAGTTCGGTGACCCCGCAGGCCTATTCGTTGCGCTGATCGATCGCGAGGTGGCACGGGCGGGCGCCCAGTTCGCCGAGGTGATTGCCGAAACGGCGGACTCGGGCGCGGACGACGATCTGGTCGACAGATTCGACAACGTGGTCAAGGCTGCCGACGCCTGCCCGGCGACCTGGCGGCTGTTCCTGTTCCCGCCGCAGGGCGCGCCGCCAGAACTGCACGAGCGTCTTGCGCAGGCACAAGAAGTCGTGCATGGCTATCTGATGGGTGAGTTGCTGCGCAGCTACCCCGACTTGCCCGATCCCGACTACACCGCCCGCGTGCTGCAGGCGGCCGCCCGTGAACTGCTGCAGTTGCGCCTCAGTGATCCCGGCGCCGCCACTCACGAGCGGTTGCACGCGCTGGTCCGGTCCTTGGCGCTACGTGCTGCTACACCGGCGGGGTGAAGTCCCGGCGCGGACTCAGTAACCGCCGGAGTGCTCGAAGATCTTGCGCGGATTGTCGACCAGCATGGTGCGCAGCTGCTCCTCGGTGACGCCGCGCTGCCGCAGCGCCGGAATCACGTCATTGTGGATGTGCAGATAGTGCCAGTTCGGTGCGGCCACCGAACTCAGCTCGCCGGGCAACGCGTCGAAATAGCAGTTGGCGTCGTGGGAGAGCACCATCTTGTCGGCGTGGCCACGCTCGCACATGGCCGCCACCGTGTTCACGCGCTCCTCGAACGGCAGGATCAGGTCGATGCCGAAGCGGTCCATGCCCAGGTAGGAGCCTGCCGCGATCAGCTCCTCCAGGTAGCCCAGGTCGGTGCTGTCCCCGGAGTGCCCGATCACCACCCGGGACAGGTCGACGCCTTCTTCTTCAAAGATGCGCTGCTGCTCCAGGCCTCGGCGGGTGCCGGCGTGGGTGTGGGTGGAGATCGGTGCGCCGGTGCGCCGGTGGGCGTTGGCCACCGCGCGCAGCACTCGCTCAACGCCGGGAGTCACGCCCGGTTCGTCGGTGGCGCACTTGAGGATTCCCGCCTTGATCCCGGTGTCGGCGATGCCGGACTCGATGTCGCGGACGAACATGTCGGCCATGATCTCGGGTCCGTCCAGCATGGTGCCGGGTCCGCGATAGTGGTAGAAGAACGGCACGTCGTTGTAGGTGTAGATACCGGTGGCCACCACGATGTTCAGCTCGGTGCCGGCGGCGACCCGGGCGATCCGCGGGATGTAGCGGCCCAGTCCGATCACGGTCAGGTCGACGATGGTGTCGACTCCGGCGGCTTTCAATGCGCCCAGCCGGGCGATCGCGTCGGCTACCCGGGCGTCCTCGTCGCCCCAGGCGTCCGGATAGTTCTGGGCGATCTCGGTGGTCATGATGAACACGTGCTCGTGCATCAGGGTGACGCCGAGGTCGGCGGTGTCGATGGGCCCGCGAGCGGTGTGGCATTGCGACATGGCTCGATCGTATGGAGATCGGCGCGGCGGTCGATTGCCTTCGCGGAGAATGTCTACTGGTGCTCGCCCAGATTGTCGCGGATCCGCGCGTAAGAGTGGGTGAACAGTTCCACCTCACGCGGACTGAGCGAGTCGAACAGGCCGGCACGCACCGCTTGCGCGTGACCCGGCGCGGCCTGCCGCACCTTGTCCATGCCCGACTCGGTGAGCTCGGCGTACTGGCCGCGTTTGTCTTCCTCGCACTTGACCTGGTGGACCCAGCCGGCGTCGGTCAGCCGTTTGACCGCTCGGGTGACTCCGCTGCGGGTCGTCACGGTGATGTCGGCCAACTCATTCATCCGCAGCCGGCGGTCCGGCGCCTCGGACAACAGCGCCAGGATCTCGAAGTCGGTCAGACTCAGCCCTGAGTCGCTGACCAGCTGCCGGTCCAGGCTGCGCAGCAGCAGGCGCGTGCTGTCGAGGTAGCCCCGCCACATCCGCTGTTCTTCCTCGTTGAGCCACCGCATCTCCATGGAGCCTAAATATAGTTGACAAAATCACAATCGTCCAGGTGGATAGGCGTTCTAAGCAGCTGTAAAGTGCGGGAATGGCCTCGTAACTAATTGCGTTGTCAACTATCAGCTAGACTGGCAACCAACGAACAAGGAGGGCCCGCCGTGACGAGCACGGGTATGCAGTTCGGCATCTTCACCGTCGGCGATGTGACCGTCGACCCGACCACCGGCCGCGCGCCGACCGAAGCCGAGCGGATCAAGGCGACCGTGGCGATCGCCAAAAAGGCCGAGGAAGTGGGCCTGGACGTCTTCGCCACCGGCGAGCACCACAACCCGCCGTTCGTCCCGTCGTCGCCGACCACTCTGCTGGGCTACATCGCCGCGCAGACCGAGCGTATTGCGCTGACCACCGCCACCACGCTGATCACCACGAACGACCCGGTGAAGATCGCCGAGGACTACAGCGTGCTGCAACACCTCGCCGACGGCCGGGTGGACCTGATGCTGGGGCGTGGCAACACCGGACCGGTCTACCCCTGGTTCGGCAAGGACATCCGGGCCGCGCTGCCGCTGACGGTGGAGAACTATCAGTTGCTGCGCCGGCTGTGGCGCGAGGAAGTGGTCGACTTCAGCGGTGAATACCGCACCCCGTTGCACGGCTTCACCCTGGCGCCGCGTCCGTTGGACGGGGTTCCCCCATTCGTCTGGCACGGGTCTATCCGCACTCCCGAAATCGCCGAGCTGGCCGCGCACTTCGGTGACGGCTTCTTCGCCAACCACATCTTCTGGCCGGCGTCGCACACCAAGCAGATGGTGCAGCTCTACCGGCAGCGCTTCGAGCACTACGGCCACGGTGGCGCCGATCAGGCGATCGTGGGCTTGGGCGGTCAGGTGTTCCTGCGGCCCAACAGCCAGGATGCGGTCAACGAGTTCCGGCCGTACTTCGACAACGCCCCGGTCTACGGGCATGGCCCGAGCCTGGAGGAGTTCAGTGCCCAGACCCCGCTGACGGTCGGCTCGCCGCAGCAGGTGATCGACAAGACCTTGGGCTTTCGGGACTACGCCGGCGACTACCAACGCCAGCTGTTCCTGGTCGACCACGCGGGTCTGCCGCTCAAGACGGTGCTCGAACAGCTCGACCTGCTGGGTGAGCACGTTATCCCGGTGCTGCGCAAGGAGTTCGCCATCGGACGGCCCGCGCATGTTCCCGGTGCGCCGACGCACCAGTCCCTGGTCGAGGCTGCGCAACAATCCGAGATCCAGGAGGCCTCATGAAGTTGATCGTGATCAGCGGCGGCCTGCGTGAACCGTCGTCCACCCGGCTGTTGGCCGACCGGCTCGGTGCGGCGGTTCGCGCCGAGCTCGGCTTGGTCGACATGGAAGTCGACATGGACGTCATCAAGCTGCGTCACCTGGCTCGGGCGATCACCGACGCGATGCTGACCGGGTTCGCCTCGCCGGAGCTGCAGGCAGTCTTCGACGCGATCGCGGGCAGTGACGGGGTGATCGCGGTGACGCCGACGTTCAACGCGACCTTCAGCGGGTTGTTCAAGTCGTTCTTCGACGTGCTGCCCGAGCAGACCCTGGCGGGGACGCCCGTGCTGATCGCGGCGACCGGCGGTACCGAGCGCCACTCGCTGGTGCTGGACCATGCCCTGCGTCCGATGTTCTGCTACCTGCATGCGTTGGTATCACCCACCGGGGTGTTCGCCGCCACCGCAGACTTCGGCGCACAGGGACTTTCTGAACGGATTACCAAGGCGGCCAACGATTTCACGCGCCTGTTAAGACTGTGCGGACCGCGCCACGGCGATACGGTCAACGCAGAACTCGATGAGATTCAACGCCTGCTTGCAGGCGCCTGAGAGAAGGAGAGATGGCAATGACGAAGTTGGCGGTTATCTACTACTCGGCCACCGGGCACGGCACCAAGATGGCGCAGCGGGTGGCTCGGGCGGGCGAGGCGGCGGGCGCCGAGGTCCGCGTGCGCCACATCGAGGAGACGCGCGACCCGGAGACCTTCGCCCACAACCCGGCGTGGAGCGCCAACTACGCGGCGACCAAAGATCTGCCCGCGGCCACCGGCGACGACATCGTCTGGGCGGACGCCATCATCTTCGGGTCGCCCACCCGATTCGGTTCCCCCTCAGCACAATTCCGGAACTTCCTGGACGGTCTGGGCGGCCTGTGGGCCAAGGGCCAGCTCGCCGACAAGGTCTACGCCGGCTTCACCTCCAGCCAGACCGCCCACGGTGGGCAGGAAGCCACGCTGTTGAACCTCTATGTGTCCCTGATGCATTTCGGCGGCATTCTGGTCCCGCCGGGTTACACCGACCCGATCAAGTTCGCCGACGGCAATCCCTACGGCGTCGGGCACATCACCGGGCCGAACAACCAGAACGAGCTGAACGAGGCCACGCTGGCCGCACTCGACCACCTGGCCGCTCGGGTGGTGGGCGTCGCCGGCAAGCTCGCCGCGGGCTGATGCCTGGCGTCAGGCCACCCACACCGTCTTGAGGTTGCAGAACTCGCGGATGCCGTGGCCCGAGAGTTCCCGGCCGTACCCGGATCGCTTGATCCCGCCGAACGGCAGCTCCGGGTAGGACACCGTCATGCCGTTGATGAAGACCTGGCCGGCCTCGATCTCGTCGGCAAACCGGCTGATCTCCGCCTCCTCGCGGGTCCAGGCATTGGACCCCAGCCCGAACGGGCTGGCGTTGGCGATCTCGATCGCCTCGTCGATGTCGGCGGCGCGGTACACCGATGCCACCGGGCCGAACACCTCCTCGGTGAAGATCGCCATGTCACGGCCGATGTCGGTGATCACGGTGGGCGGATAGAACCAGCCTGGGCGATTGAGTCGCTTGCCGCCGCAACGAATTACCGCTCCGGCAGCGGCAGCGGCATCGACCTGCTGCGCGACTTCGTCACGGCCCGCTTCGGTGGCCAGCGGTCCGACGTCGGTGTCCGGGTCGGTCGGGTCGCCGACCCGCAGCGCCGACATCTGGCTGACGAACTGGGTGACGAAGTCGTCATAGATGTCGGTGTGGACAATGAATCGCTTTGCCGCGATGCATGATTGGCCGTTGTTCTGCACCCGAGCGGTGACCGCGGTGCGCACCGCGGACTCCAGGTCGGCCGAGGGCATCACGATGAACGGGTCACTGCCGCCCAGTTCCAGCACGGTGTGTTTGACCTCGTCGCCGGCGATGGCGGCGACCGAACGCCCGGCGGGCTCGCTGCCGGTCAGGGTTGCGGCCACCACCCGCGGGTCGCGCAGTACACGCTCGACAGCCCCCGAGGAGATCAGCAGGGTCTGGAAGCAGCCCTCGGGGAAACCGGCGCGGGCCAACAGGTCGGCGAGGTACAGCGCGGTCTGCGGCACATTCGAGGCGTGTTTGAGCAGGCCCACGTTGCCGGCCATCAGGGCGGGGGCGGCAAATCGGACCGCCTGCCACAGCGGGAAGTTCCACGGCATCACCGCCAACACCACCCCGAGCGGCTGATAGCGGGCGAACGCCCTGGACGCGTTGACCTTCGAGGCGTCGGTGACCTCGTCGGCCAGCAACTCTGCACTGTGGTCGGCGTAGTAGCGGAAGCCCTTGACGCACTTGAGTGCTTCGGACTTGGCCGAGGTCAACGTTTTGCCCATCTCGAGGGTCATCATCGCGGCGACCTCGTCGGCTTCGGTCTCCAGCAGGTCAGCGGCGGCGTGCATCCATCTGGCGCGCTGAGCGAAACCGGTGCGACGGTATTCGACGAAGCGATTCGCCGCGCGCGTGATCGCGGCATCGACCTCCGCGTCGCTGGCTGCGGTGAACGTCTTGACCGTTTCGCCGGTGGCCGGGTTGGTCGTGGCTATCGGTGTTGCGGGCACGCGGGCCTCCTTCGGAGCGCTGCGGTGGGAGAGTGCATGTCCAGCCTGCCACTATCGAACCGCGTAGGCTCGCCACGAGCCAGCGTCAGTACATCGATACGGGAGTCGCCCGATGCGTTTCAACCCACCGCCCAACTGGCCGCCCGCGCCACCTGGCTGGGCACCGGATGCCAACTGGGCGCCTGATCCGACGTGGCCGCCCCCGCCCCCCGGCTGGCCGCTATGGGTCGAGGACGACGCTGTCGGTGTGTCTCCCGGGGGCTACCCGCCCTATGGCGCGCCGTGGCCGGTCCCGGGGCCCGAGCCCAGGTCACGCACCGTGTTGTGGCTGTCGCTGGGCGCCGCTGCGGTGGTGGTCGCGGTGGTCGCCGGGCTGGTTCTGTGCCTGGGCGGCCGCCTCACGGCCGAGGACAAGCCGTCGCGCAAGCCCGACATCACGAACCTGACGTCGGAGATGCTGGTGGAGCGGTCTTCCTTCCCGGACCCGTCCGGCGGGAAGTGGATCAGCGGGGTGAACAGCGCCGGTGACACGCCCTCGGACATGCCGAATCTGACGGTCGACCCGCCCGAATGCGCCGACTTCTACTCCAGTCCCTCCTCCGCCACGCAGACCGCGACGGCGACACTGGCCAAGCTGCAACCGGGCGGCCTGCACACGATGCGGGTCCGGCTGGCCCTGACGCCGGATCACCCGAACCTCAAGCGCTTCGTGGAAAAGTGCCAGACGTTCAAGCAGACCTTCGAGCAGGGTGGGCGTTCGGTGACCACCGACATCCAGATGAACCCGCTGGATGCGGATGGGGTACCGCCCTGGGCGGTCGCGACGGTGATCACCAGCGCCAGCAAGGCCGCCATCCGGTTGCCGATCTCGATCACGGCCTCCACCATCTCCGGCTATTACCGCGGGGTGCTCGTGGTGGCGACCAGCAACGACATCGGCTTGCGGATGGAAAGCGACGGATCCGATGACGTCACGCACGCCGAGGACCTGGTGAAGCTGTTCAACACGCAGATCGAGAAGCTCGAAGCCGCGCAGTAGCACCACCCCAGATGCCACGTGGGCCCCACCGGCCTCGTGGCGGAACCATGTGGTGCTGTTCGAATTGGCTATCGCATGCGCTATCGCCTGCGGGATGGCCAGGTGGTGATATCGCCGGTGATATCCGATTCGGACAGCACACTACGTCGGGCCGACGGTGCGCACGGTGCAGGTGTTGCGGGAGCGTGCCTATGGGCGCTGGCCTGCTGCGCCCGACTCCGTCGGTCTTGCAACCACCGCGGTCGCCGCGAGGACTGCCACCGAGACCAGGGCCGCCAGCTGCACCCCCGCGGAATGGCCGGCATAGCCGTCCACCGACCGCCAGGGATGCCGGCACAGCATCGCACCCGCCGTGATCAGTCCGCCGGCGCTCAACCCGAGCCGGGCCACATCGAATGCGCGCTGGTGATGGCGCAGTGCGAACAGCAACACCATGGCGGCCCCGAACACCGCCGCTCCGGTGGTCCCGGCGATCAAGAATCCGACCGTCAGCGCACCGGAAGCCGCCACCCGGCGGTTCGGCCCCCAGGGCTGTACCGGCGGGCCGGGATCGCGGACCCGCCGTACCGGCCACCAGGCCAGTAACGCCAGCAGCGGTAGCAGGGCCAGCCCGCCGGCCATTCCCAACCGGTACATCCGATTGAGCCCGAAGGTCAGTGTGACGCTGCCGTCGGTGCCCGCGGGCAGCACAAAGCCCTGCTGCCATCCATTGACCGCCACCGGAGCCAATCGCGTGCCGTCGGAGGTGCGCGCCACCCACCCGCCGTTCATGCTCTCCGGAACGACCAGTACCCGAGCGGCGACCGCGGCGGGCACCGTCACCTCCCGCCGGTCCGCGCCCCACGCGCCGAGGACCGCGGGGGTGGTCGCGGCTGCCCCGGTGGCTGCCGATGGCCCGGACAGCGTCGCTCCGTCGACGACGAACGCCGGGCCCGGGCTGATCATCAATTCCTGCGCGCCGGGCGGCAACGCGATCGG
>CAXYUC010000047.1:0-26854 GCA_964292075.1 uncultured Mycolicibacter sp. | reverse complement strand
GTGGGTCGGGAAGAGACCCAGTGGGTGGGTCGGGAAGAGACCCAGTGGGTGGGTCCGACAGGGACCCGGTGGTGTCCGGGAACGGCTCAGCGGGGGCATCAGGCGAGGTCATAGCGCTTAGCAGTCTACGGGTAAAGACGCCCCGCTACTGCCGCAGTTGATCCCCAGCCGCAAGACGGCCCGACATCGGTGGTCGGCCGCGCCTCCCCGGGCAGTCGGCCGGGCGCGGTACGGTGCCCGGTGTGCCGGGTGCTGCCAAACCGTCAGTTGTGATCGCCGTGCTGGCCGCAACTCTGCTGGCCGGTTGCGGTTCGGGCGACTCCACCGTGGCCAAGACCCCGGAGAACACCAGCCCGGCCGCCGCGCCGCCCCAGGCGCCCGCCACCTCCGGGTCCGCCACGTCGAGCAGCCCGGCCCCCGCCGACCCGTGCGCGGTCAACCTGGCCGCCCCGGCAATCGCCAAGGCCGTCTCCGAGCTGCCCCACGACCCGCGCAGCAAGCAGCCGTGGAGCCCGGAGCCATTGGCCGGCAACTACAGCACCTGTGCCGACCTCTCGGCGGTGATCGTCAAGGCCAACACCAACGCCGAACACCCGAGTACCCGGGCCGTGCTGTTTCACCTCGGCGAATTCCTTCCCCAAGCCGTGCCGGACACCTACGGATTCAGCGGAATCGACGTGGCCCAGTCCACCGGTGACACGGTGGCCCTGCGAAACGCCAGCGGCATACCGGGGTTGGCCGGGATCGTGAAATTCCACTGGAACGGCACCGGGGTGGAGATCGTCGGCAACACCACCCGGTAGCTGGTCGCGCCTTAGAACCAACTGTCCCGTCGCGAGTGCCGCCCGAAAGCATCGGTGTCGTCGGGGTCCTCGCGATAGTGCCGATTTCGGCCGGTCGGACTGTTGCCGGTGATCCCGAATTTGGCCAGCACGTCGGGCACCGGAGTCCCATTGGTGAGCGGACGCAGACGGCGTCCCGCATCGACATCAAAGCCGTTGTGGTGCAGTGCTATCGGTTCGGGCTCGGCAATGATCGTCGGCGCCCGAAGAATCTCGACGGTCAGCGGCTCGGTGGCAGGGTCCTGCCGGCGACGAGCCTGAGGGGCCCGTGGCATGAAGACCGGGATCGGCTCCGTCCGTTCGTCGACTTCATCGACGCTGCGGGCGAGAAAGTGGCGGGGCAGGCTGACGCGTTCAGAGGCTCTGGCGTCCTCGGGCTGGTCGTCGTGGTCGTCAAAGTCCTCGAAGTCGTCAAAGTCGTCGAAGACCTCGAAGTCGTCGGAATCGTCGGAATCGGGGCCGTGGTCGCTCTGCCCGGTCGGGCGACGGGACGGGTCGATGACATAGCCGACCATGAACAGCGCGGCGACCACGCCGAACAACGCCACGAAAGCCGGCAACAGCGTCGCCTCCGACATCGCCGCCGCGAACGGCTCGTGCAGGAACTCAGGCAGCTGCAGGACCGCCGAAGCATGCTCGGAGTGCAGGCCGCCCGGCATCGGCGGCAGGTCGGCGGCGATCCTCGACGTCATGAAGGCGGCCATGCCCGCGCTGCCCAGCACCGCCCCGACCTGGCGCGTCGCGTTGTAGACCCCGGACCCGGCGCCGGCCAGGTGCGGCGGAAGGTTGCGGGTGGCGGTGGCCGCCAGCGGCGACCAGATGAACGCCATTCCGACCCCGATCACCGCGAACGGCAGCACCAGCCGCCAGATGGGCGTCAGCGGTGTCATCTCGATGGACAACCAGGTGAGCCCGATCGCCAGCACCGAGAAGCCGAATCCGACCACCGCCCGGGGATGGGCGCGGTCGACGATCTTTCCGACGACCGGGGCCAGCACGCCGCTGGCGATCGCCATCGGGGCGGTCAGCAGCGCGGAGCGGGTGGGTGACATCTCGCACACCGCCTGCGCGTAGAACATCACCGGCAGCACCATCCCGGTGACCGCAAAGCCGACGACGGCCACGCCGACGTTGGCCAGCCCGAAGTCGAGGTCACGGAAGATGTGCAGCGGTACCAGCGGCTCACCGCCCGTGACCGCCTGCCAGTAGACGAAAGCGGCCATGCAGCAGAGGCCGCCGAAGATCTGTGCCCAGATCCACGGCGCCCACCCCTGCGACTCGCCTTCCTGCAGGGCGAAGACCAGCAGGAACATTCCGACCCCCGACAGCGCCACGCCGAGCAGGTCGAAGCGATGACGGTGGACCGGCAGGTCCGGGATCAGCACGATGGCCAGGACCAGGCCGATGACACCGATGGGGACGTTGACGAAGAAGATCCACTCCCAGCCCAGCCGGTCCACCAGCACGCCGCCGGCCAGCGGTCCGATCAGCGTCGCCACCCCGGCGGTCGCGCCCCACACGCTCATCGCCGCGCCGCGCCGTTCCGGGGGGAAGGTGCGGGTGATCACCGACAGGGTTTGCGGGGTCAGCAGGGCGGCGCCGACGCCCTGGACCGCCCGGGCGGCGATCAGCATCTCGATGCCCCCGGCCAGACCGCACCACAGCGACGCTGCGGTGAACACCGCCAGCCCGATCAGGTACAGGTTCTTGGGCCCGAACTGGTCACCCAGACGACCGGCGACCAGCAGCGGTACCGCGTAGCCCAGCAAGTAGGCACTGGTCACCCAGATCACCGTGTCGTAGCCGATGTCGAGCGCCGACATGATGCTCGGATTGGCGACGGCCACGATCGTGGAATCCACCAGGATCACGAAGAAGCCGAGCATCATCGCCCACAGCGCGTTCCACGGGTTGACCGGATCAGCCGAGCGCGCCGGACCGGAACGTGCGATGTCGGCGCGTTCCGGGTCGTCGTACGTGCTGCTCAAGCGCCGCCCCTCCCATCGCTGCGCTGTGCTGTTCGGGGCATCAACCCACCTCACTGCGACGCTACGGACAGATGGTGTCGGGAACAACTCGGATCGCCGTGGCGCTGTTCGCTGCGGGATGGCGATGGCGGCCGTTGAAACGGGTAAATGACCAGCAGCGCGTTAGCCTGAAGACCACGGAGTCGAAACGGGAGGCAACCATGGGCATCTTTCGGCGGCGACGGCCGGCGCAGGCTCCGGCGCCGACTTTCGACGAGGAAAAACCCACCATGACGGCCCGGGTGTTGGCGCGGGTCATCGAGCGCAGCGAGCGGGTGCAGGGTCCGGCGGTGCGCGCCTACGTGGAGCGCCTGCGGCGAAGCGATCCCGATGCCGACCCGGCCCAGGTCATCGCCAAGCTGGAGAAGCGTTACCTGGCCGCTGCGACGGCCAGCGGCGCCGCGGTGGGCGCCACCGCGGCGGTGCCGGCGATCGGCACCCTGATGGCGCTGTCGGCGGTTGCCGGCGAGACCGCGGTCTTCCTGGAGGCCACCGCGTTCTTCGTGCTGTCCGTCGCGGAGGTACACGGCATTCCCGTGGACAACCGGGATCGGCGCCGCGCGCTGGTGCTGGCGGTGTTGGTGGGCGACCAGGGCAAGGGTGCGCTCGCCGACCTGCTCGGCCCGGGCCGCACCAGCGGCGCGTGGCTCGCCGAAGGTTCCGCGGGTGTCGCCGCGCTGCCGCTCCCGGCGGTCAAGGAGTTGAACTCCCGGTTGCTGCGGTACTTCGTCAAGCGCTTCACCCTGCGCCGCGGGGCGCTGGCGTTCGGCAAGCTGTTGCCGGTGGGCCTGGGGGCTGTGATCGGCGCCATCGGGAACCGGTTGATGGGCAAGAAGATCATCGGCAATGCCCGCAAGGCGTTCGGCGCCCCCGCCCGCCGGTGGCCGGTGAACTTGCACCTGGTGCCGGCCCTGCACGACGGCCCAGACTCTCCAGCCCACACCGCGTAAACCCGTCGGCGGGATCGGGGCCGGCCGACAGTGGGCCGCGAGCCTGGCGGAATATCTCCGAGGAGCTAGCCTTTATGAGGCAGGCGGGCGCGGGCGCAAGGGCCACGCCGAATGACCAGGAATCGAGGCGAGCAGCTGTCGTGAGCGGTATCAGTTCACCCTTCGGTCAGAACGAGTGGCTAGTCGAGGAGATGTACCGCAAATTCCGCGAGGATCCCTCCTCGGTGGATCCGAGCTGGCACGAGTTCCTGGCCGACCACTCCCCCGACGCGCACCGCGTCGCCGGTGCGGCCGCCCCGGCGGTGACCCGCCCGGCTCCCCCCGCGCAATCGGCCCCCCCTGCGCCTGCCGCACCTGGCCCCAAGGCGCCGGCCGCTACTGCCCCGGCTCCGGCGCCCGCTGCTCCGGCCGCCAAGCCCGCCGCCTCGCAAGCTCCCGCGCCGGTCGCCGACGACGAGCTGCAGGTGTTGCGTGGGGCCGCCGCGGCTGTGGTCAAGAACATGTCCACCTCCCTGGAGGTGCCGACGGCCACCAGCGTGCGCGCCGTGCCGGCCAAGCTGATGATCGACAACCGGATCGTCATCAACAACCAGCTCAAGCGGACCCGCGGCGGCAAGATCTCGTTCACCCACCTGCTGGGTTACGCGATCGTGCAGGCAGTCAAGCAGTTCCCCAACATGAATCGGCATTTCGCCGAGGTCGACGGCAAGCCGAACGCCGTCACACCGGCCCACACCAACCTGGGGCTGGCCATCGACCTGCACGGTGCCGGTGGCAAGCGTTCCCTGGTGGTGGCTGCCATCAAGGGCTCGGAATCGCTGCGCTTCGCGCGGTTCGTCGACGCCTACGAAGACATCGTGCGCCGTGCCAGGGACGGCAAGCTGACCGCCGAGGACTTCGCCGGCGTGACGATCTCGCTGACCAACCCCGGCACCATCGGCACCGTGCACTCGGTGCCCCGGCTGATGGCCGGGCAGGGCGCGATCATCGGCGTCGGGGCGATGGAATACCCCGCCGAGTTCCAGGGCGCCAGCGAGCAGCGCATCGCCGAACTCGGTGTCGGCAAGGTGATCACCCTCACCTCGACCTATGACCACCGCATCATCCAGGGCGCCGAATCGGGCGACTTCCTGCGCACCGTGCACGAGATGCTGCTGTCGGACGCGTTCTGGGACGAGATCTTCTTCGAGCTGTCCATCCCCTACGAGCCGGTGCGGTGGCGCACCGACAACCCGGACTCGGTCGTCGACAAGAGCGCCCGCGTCGTCGAGCTGATCGCCGCCTACCGCAACCGCGGCCACCTGATGGCCGACATCGACCCGCTGCGCCTGGACAACACCCGATTCCGCAGCCACCCCGACCTGGACGTGCAGAGCCACGGCCTGACCTTGTGGGACCTGGACCGCGAATTCAAAGTCAACGGCCTGCCCGGCGGCGACACCCGCAAGCTGCGCGAGATCCTGTCGGTGCTGCGCGACGCCTACTGCCGCCACGTCGGCGTGGAGTACACCCACATCCTCGAGCCCGAGCAGCAGCAGTGGCTGCAGGAGCGCATCGAGGTCAAGCACGTCAAACCGACTGTGGCGCAGCAGAAGTACATTCTGAGCAAGCTCAACGCCGCCGAGGCGTTCGAAAGCTTCCTGCAGACCAAGTATGTCGGCCAGAAGCGATTCTCCCTGGAGGGCGCCGAGACCGTCATCCCGATGATGGACGCCGCCATCGACCAGTGCGCCGAGCACGGACTCGACGAGGTTGTCATCGGTATGCCGCACCGCGGCCGGCTCAACGTGTTGGCCAACATCGTCGGCAAGCCCTACTCGCAGATCTTCACCGAGTTCGAGGGCAACCTGAACCCGGCCGAGGCGCACGGCTCCGGCGACGTCAAGTACCACCTGGGTGCCACCGGGGTGTACCTGCAGATGTTCGGCGACAACGACATTCAGGTGTCGCTGACCGCCAACCCGTCACACCTGGAGGCCGTCGACCCGGTGCTCGAGGGACTGGTCCGGTCCCGCCAGGACCTGCTGGGCCGGGGCGCCCTGGGCACCGACGAAGACCCGCCATTCTCGGTGGTGCCGATGATGCTGCACGGCGACGCCGCGTTCGCCGGCCAGGGCGTGGTGGCCGAGACGCTGAACATGGCGCTGCTGCCCGGCTACCGGGTCGGCGGCACCATCCACATCGTGGTCAACAACCAGATCGGTTTCACCACCGCGCCGGATTACTCGCGTTCCAGCGAATACTGCACCGACGTGGCCAAGATGATCGGCGCGCCGATCTTCCACGTCAACGGCGACGACCCGGAGGCGTGCGACTGGGTGGGCCGGCTGGCGGTGGACTTCCGGCAGAAGTTCCACAAGGACGTCATCATCGACATGCTGTGCTACCGCCGTCGCGGACACAACGAGGGCGACGACCCGTCGATGACGAACCCCTACATGTACGACGTGATCGGCACCAAGAGCGGCGTCCGCAAGAGCTACACCGAAGACCTGATCGGCCGCGGCGACATCTCGATGAAGGAGGCCGAGGACGCGCTGCGCGACTACCACGGCCAGCTGGAGCGGGTGTTCAACGAGATCCGCGAACTGGAGAAGCACGTCGCACTGCCCAGCGAGTCGGTGGAGTCCGAGCAGCAGGTGCCGCGCGGCCTGAACACCGCCGTCGACAAGGCGATGCTGGCCCGCATCGGCGATGCGTTCATGGCGATCCCCGAGGGCTTCACCGTGCATCCGCGCGTACTTCCGGTGCTGGAACGACGCCGCGAAATGGCGTACGAGGGCAAGGTGGACTGGGCGTTCGGCGAGCTGCTGGCACTGGGCTCGCTGGTCGCCGATGGCAAGCTGATCCGGCTGTCCGGGCAGGACACCCGCCGAGGTACCTTCTCGCAGCGCCACTCGGTGATCATCGACCAGGCCAACGGCGCGGAGTTCAGCCCGTTGCAGCTGCTGGCCACCAACGCCGACGGCACCCCGAGCGGCGGCAAGTTCCTGGTCTACGACTCCCCGCTGTCCGAGTACGCCGCGGTCGGTTTCGAGTACGGCTACACCGTCGGCAACCCCGACGCGCTGGTGTTGTGGGAGGCGCAGTTCGGCGACTTCGTCAACGGCGCCCAGTCGATCATCGACGAATTCATCAGCTCCGGTGAGGCCAAGTGGGGCCAGCTGTCCAACGTGGTGCTGCTGCTGCCGCACGGCCATGAAGGCCAGGGCCCCGACCACACCTCCGGGCGCATCGAGCGGTTCCTGCAGCTGTGGGCGGAGGGCTCGATGACGATCGCGATGCCCTCGACCCCGTCGAACTACTTCCATCTGCTGCGCCGGCATGCCCTGGACGGGATCCAGCGGCCGCTGATCGTGTTCACCCCGAAGTCGATGTTGCGTAACAAGGCGGCGATCAGCGACGTCAAGGACTTCACCGACGTCAAGTTCCGCTCGGTGCTCGAAGAGCCCACCTACGAAGACGGCGTGGGCGACCGCAGCAAGGTCACCCGGGTGTTGCTGACCAGTGGCAAGCTCTACTACGAGCTGGCCACGCGGAAGGCCAAGGACAGCCGTGACGACATCGCGATCGTGCGAATCGAACAGTTGGCGCCGCTGCCCAAGCGCCGCCTCGCCGAGACCCTGGACCGCTACCCGAACGCCAGAGAGTTCTTCTGGGTGCAGGAGGAGCCGGCCAACCAAGGGGCGTGGCCGCGGTTCGGTCTGGAACTGCCGGAGCTGTTGCCGGAGAAGCTGACCGGGGTCAAGCGGATCTCGCGGCGGGCGATGTCGGCGCCGTCATCGGGGTCCTCGAAGGTGCACGCGGTCGAGCAGCAGGAGATCATCGACTCGGCATTCGGCTAAGCCGGCGACACTGGGGTGTACCCCCCGAGCGCGCGAGGGGCGTGTTTGCACACGACACGCCGCACGACCCGTACAGCTGTGCACGCTCGCCGGGGCGCCAAAAACGGTACCCGCGGTACCGGATAAACTCGGGTCTTCCACCGACCGTTGGGGAGAGCACATGCAGGGATTCGCCGGGAAAGTCGCCGTCGTCACCGGTGCCGGTTCGGGTATCGGTCAAGCGCTGGCCATCGAGCTGGCCCGCGCGGGAGCGCAGCTGGCGATCAGCGACGTCGACACCGAGGGACTCGCCCAAACCGAGCGGCGGCTGACCGCGCTAGGGGTACGGGTCAAAGCCGACCGCCTCGACGTCACCGAGCGGGAAGCGTTCCTCGCCTACGCCGAAGAGGTCAAAGAGCACTTCGGCAAGGTCAACCAGATCTACAACAACGCCGGCATCGCGTTCAGCGGCGACGTCGAGGCCAGCCAGTTCAAGGACATCGAGCGGGTGATGGACGTCGACTTCTGGGGCGTCGTCAACGGCACCAAGGCCTTCCTGCCGCACCTGATCGAGTCCGGCGACGGGCACGTCATCAACATCTCCAGCCTGTTCGGGCTGCTGTCCATTCCCGGCCAGGCCGCCTACAACGCGGCGAAGTTCGCCGTCCGCGGCTTCACCGAGGCGTTGAACCAGGAGATGGCCATCAACAAGCACCCGGTCAAGGTCACCACGGTGCACCCGGGCGGCATCAAGACCGCGATCGCCCGCAACGCCACCGTCGCCGAAGGGCTGGACGCCGCGGCGTTTGCCGACTTCTTCGACCGGCGGCTGGCCTCGACCAGCGCCGAAGAGGCCGCCCGGGTGATCCTCGAGGGGGTCAGCAAGAACCGGGCCCGGGTGCTCATCGGCAACGACGCGCGGGTTCTCGACCTGCTGGTACGTGTCCTGGGCTCGCGGTATCAGCGGCTGTTCTCGTTCGCCGTCCCCAAGCTGCGGCCTCAGTAGGGATCAGGGGCGCCCAGTGGGACTCTGGCGACGTGACATGGCGTGTCGCGTCGTGAAATTCACACTCACGGCAGGCGCACCCCTCCCCTAGCGCCCCAACGGGTGCTCGTCCAGGAAAGCGTCCACGACCACCTGCGGGTCGGCACCGTCGGCCACCTGTCGGCGCATGTCGATCAGGGCGTCGGTGTCCAGCACGCCGGCCACCTGATTGACCGCCAGCAGTTGAGCTTCGGTCAACTCGTTGCGGCGATACAACGGCACCACATTCTCGGCGCGCACCAGCGCGGGGCGCGCGTCGGTGAGCAGCACAGCGCCTTCCGGCACGTCGGGATCGGCAGTACTAGACCATGCCGCGGTGATCTGGCGGGCCTGTAGCGCAGCGAACAACGCTGCGTCATCAGGGAATTCGCGCAACTTTGGCAGCGTGCACCGGCCCACCGTATTCGGCACCCGCACACCCGCGACACCGCCGACGGTCAACCCAGCGCAATGCCGCACCAGCGCGGGCAAGTCGACGGCGCCCCACGCGGTCGCCGTCGCCCTCGTCACGGCCAGCGCGGGTTTGTCCTCGGCGGTCATGGCATAGTCACCGACCGCCAGGCCCTCCGGCAGCGCGCCGGCCAACGCCCAGTAGACGCCCCGATCGGAGCGCGCCGCGGAATCGCGGGCGAACAGCGCCAAGAAACGGCCGGTGAAACCCGGAACAACAGTCAACTCCCCCGCATCCAGCCCCGCTACCGGATCGGCGACGGCCTCAAGCCGCACCGCGGCGCCGGTACCGCGCAGGGCGCTCGCATACAGGTGGCCAAGGATCTGCGACTGCGGATCCGGCGACATTCCCACGCTCAGCGGCGGCAGCCCCGGGTGGGCTCCGCAACCGGCGATCAGCACAGCCGCGCAGCCAAGCGCCAGGCGGCGCAGGTGATGTCGCCCGGGCACCGTGCGCTCTACGACGCGGAGTCGGCGGCTGCCGCGACGGCCGCCGCGACGGCCGGCTCGACCCGGGGGTCCAGCGGACTCGGCACGATACGGTCCGGCGCCAGATCGTCGGCAACGACGGAGAAAATCGCCTCTGCGGCAGCCAACTTCATCGCCTCGGTGATGCGGCGCGCACCAGCGTCCAGCGCACCACGGAACACACCCGGGAAGGCCAGCACGTTGTTGATCTGGTTGGGGAAATCGCTGCGGCCGGTCGCCACCACCGCCGCGTGCTTGGCCGCCAGGTCGGGGTGGATCTCGGGGTCGGGGTTCGAGAGTGCGAACACCACCCCGCCCGGAGCCATCGTTGCGATCAGCTCCTCGGGCACCACCCCGCCAGAAGCGCCCAGGAAGACGTCGGCGCCGGCCAGAGCCTCGGCCAGGCCGCCGGTCAGGCCACGAGGATTGGTCCGCTGCGCCAGCTCGAGCTTGACATCGTTCATGCCGGAGCGCTCCGGATGCAACACACCCTGCGAATCCAGCACGATCATCTCCGAGATGCCCCGCGACAGCAGGATGTTCGCGCAGGCCACACCCGCGGCGCCGGCACCGGAGACCACCACCCGCAGCGAGGCAATGTCGCGGTCGAGCACCTTGGCCGCACCCAACAGGGCCGCCAAGGCCACGATCGCGGTGCCGTGCTGGTCGTCATGCATCACCGGGCAGTCCAGCGCCTCGATCACCCGCCGCTCGATTTCGAAGCACCGCGGGGCGGAGATGTCCTCCAGATTGACCGCCCCGAACGACGGGCGCAGCCGCACCAGCGTCTCGACGATCTCGTCCGGATCCTTGGTGTCCAACACGATCGGAATGGCGTCCAGGCCGGCGAACGTCTTGAACAGCGCGGCCTTGCCTTCCATCACCGGCAGCGACGCCGTCGGTCCGAGGTCACCCAGCCCGAGCACCGACGTACCGTCGCTGACCACGGCCACCAGCCGGTGCGCCCAGGTGTAGCGGGCCGCCAGTGTGTGGTCCGCGGCGATCGCGCGACTGACCTGCGCCACACCCGGGGTGTAGGCGATCGACAACGCACGTTGGCTGTCCAACGGGGTTTTGAGGTCGACGGAGATCTTCCCGCCCGTGTGGGCTTCGAAGATCTCTTCGTCTCCGATGACGATCGGCGAGCTGTTCATCGCAAGGTTCTCGGGCATCGATAGTCCAGGGTACTGCGCTGGTTTTGCATTCTTTCGGTCGGCTGGGACCAGCCAACGCATCCCGCGTGCGCAGCTACGCGATTTCGCTGATGTTTTGCCGGCCTTCCAGGTCGCATGCTGGCTAACATGAGCGAACGCACGGACACACCGGCGGTGAACTGGAGTGAGTTGGGCGTGAGCGAACTCCCGACCGGAACAGTGACGTTGCTGCTGGCCGACGTCGAGAGCTCCACGCGGCTCTGGGAGACCCAAGCCAAACAGATGGCGGCCGCGATCGCGAGCCTGGACCGTACCCTCGCCGAAGTCCTCGCTGCCCATGACGGGGTGCGGCCCGTCGAGCAGGGTGAGGGCGACAGCTTCGTGGCGGCGTTCGCCCGGGCCAGCGACGCCGTGGCCTGCGCCTTGGCACTGCAGCGTGCACCGCTGGCACCGATTCGGCTCCGCATCGGCCTGCACAGCGGCGAGGTGCAGTTGCGCGATGAGGGCAACTACATCGGCCCGACCATCAACCGCACCGCCCGCATCCGCGACCTGGGGCACGGCGGCCAAACCGTCCTCTCGGCAAGCACCGAAGCCCTCGTCATCGACCGGCTTCCCGCCGGCGCCTGGCTCATCGAGCTGGGCAGCTACCCGTTGCGTGGACTGCCCCGTCCCGAGCGGGTGCTGCAACTGTGCCACCCGGATCTGCGCAACGACTTCCCGCCACTACGGGCAGCCACGGCCGTCGCGTCCACGCATCTCCCCCGTCAGCTGACCAGCTTCATCGGACGTGGCGCCCAGATCGATGACGTGCGGGCGCTGTTGGCCGACAACCGGTTGGTCACGTTGACCGGTTCCGGTGGCGCGGGCAAGACCCGGCTGGCGGTCCAGATCGCCGGCCTGCTGGCGGACCAATTCGCCGACGGCATCTGGTATGTCGATCTGGCGCCGATCACCGATCCGGAGCTGGTGCCGATGATCGCGGCTCGGGCGCTGGGCCTGCCGGATCAGCCAGATCGCTCCGCGACGGACACCCTGATCCGCTGGATCGGCGAGCGCCAGCTCCTGGTGGTGCTCGACAACTGCGAACACCTCCTCGACGCGTCCGCGGCGCTGCTGCTCGGCCTGCTCGGCGGCTGCCCGCAACTGGTCTTCCTGGCCACCAGCCGAGAACCGATCGCGGTGGACGGCGAAGTGGTCTGGCGGGTGCCCTCGCTGTCGCTGGCCGACGAATCCGTCACCTTGTTCGCCGACCGAGCCCGCCACGCCCGTCCGGACTTTCACGTCACCGACGACAACGCCGCCGCGATCGCAGAGATCTGCCGGCGACTGGACGGCATGCCGCTCGCGATCGAGCTCGCAGCGGCGCGGGTGCGCGCGTTGTCGCTCGAGGAGATCCTCGAAGGGTTGCATGACCGGTTCCGGCTGCTAACCGGCGGTTCGCGTCGCGCGGTACGGCGCCAGCAGACGTTGCATGCCTCCGTCGATTGGTCGCACACTCTGCTCACCGATCCCGAGCGGGTGCTGTTCCGGCGACTCGCCGCCTTCATGGACGGCTTTCATCTCGACGCCGCCCAGTTCGTGGCCGGTTGCGGAGCCATTGCGAGCCATCAAGTGCTCGATCAGCTCACGCTGTTGGTCGACAAGTCGCTCGTGATCGCCGAAAACAGCGCCGGCCGAACGCGATACCGGATGCTGGAGATGGTGCGCCAGTATGCGATGGAGAAGCTGGGCGAGTCCGGTGAAGCCGACGCTATACGCTCCCGTCACCGCGACCACTACACCGCACTGGCAGCCGCGCTCGATAACCCGACCCATGGCGGCCACGAACTGATGCTGGCGAGAGCAGATGCCGAGATCGACAATCTCCGTGCTGCTTTCGCGTGGAGCCAGGAGACCGACGAGGCGGAGCAGGCATTGGCTCTGGCGTCATACCTTCTTCCGCTCTGGCTGGGGCACGGCCGCATCGCCGAAGGGGTTACCTGGTTCGAAACCGTGCTGCGCGACAGCGAGACGCGGGGCATCGCGCTCGCTCGCCCGATACGGGCGCGGGCACTGGCCGATCACGCGCTGCTCAACGCGTGGGGCCTGGCGTTGAACAGCTTGGACGAAGCGCAGGAGGCGGTCGCGATTGCACGCGATCTCGACGATCAGGCGCTGCTGGCCCGGGCGTTGACAGCCTGCGTCAGCATTGCCGCTTACAAAGCGGAGGTGGCGGCGCCGTACTTCGCCGAAGCGATCGAGCTCGCCCGCACCCTGGATGACCGCTGGCGGCTGAGCCAGATTCTCGGTTGGCAGACCTACGCCGCAGCGGTGACGGGTGACCTGAACGGTTCCGTCACGATCGGCCAACAGGGTCGCGAGCTAGCCGATTCCCTTGGTGACCAGTTCAACTCGCGCTACTGCCGCAACTGGCAAGGGATGGCGCGTTACATGCAGGGCGATCTGAACGGGGAGATCGCGCGCTGCCAGGAGATGATCGCCGAGGCGGACGAGGCTGGAGATCTGCTCAACCGGTTCCTGGGTTTGCAGAATCTGGCTCTGGCGTCGGCCTTTCGGTGCGAGATCAGCCAAGCCGAAGAGGTGTTGGAGGCGCTGATCGAAACCGGCGCCGAACTCAGCGGCGTGCACGAGGGCGTCGCCCATATGGCAGTGGGGCTCGTGGCATTGGCCAGTGGTGACGCGGCCGCGGCAACAATCGCGCACGAGCGGATGTGGCATCACATCGGGGTCTACAGCCAGATCGCCGCCATATTCCGTTGGTGCCGAGCCGAGACCGCTGTGGCACTGGGCGATTGGACTGCCGCTGCGCGATGGGCCCAGGACGGCGTCGCCGCAACCACGGGGTGGTACCGAATGATGGGACTCGTCCCGCGTGCGCGCGTTGCGATGGCCCAGGGCGAATCCGACCGGGCCGAGCGCGACCTCTACGAAGCGCTCGCGATCGCCGCCGAAATCAAGGCACAAACGGGGGTGCCCGAGATCTTCGAGTGTCTAGCCGCCACAGCCACTCGTGCCGGCAGCACCCAAGAAGCCGCCCGCCTGTTCGGCGTCGCCGAGGGAATCCGGCGGCGCACGGGCGCCGTCCGATTGAAGATCCACGATGCCGACTGGCACGCCTGGCTGACCGCGCTGCGGGAGTCGATGGACGATAACGACTTCGACGCGGCCTGGGCCGAAGGCGCCGCGCTGTCCACCGCGGAGGCGATCGCGTACGCACAGCGCGGCCGCGGTGAACGCAAACGGCCGCCCAACGGTTGGGCCTCACTCACCCCGACCGAGCTCGACGTCGCCCGATTGGTCAGCGAAGGACTGCCGAACAAGGACATTGCCGCTCGGCTCTTCGTCTCGCCGCGCACCGTGCAGACGCACCTGACCCACGTCTACACCAAGCTCGGGCTCACCTCCCGCGTGCAGCTCGCACAGGAAGTCGCCCGCCGGGCTTAACGCCTCAGATCAGGCCCAGGCCGGTGACGGCCTCGCGCTCCTCGGCCAGCTCAGCGGTCGAGGCGTCGATCCGGCTGCGGGAGAAGTCGTCGATCTCCAGGCCCTGCACGATGCTCCAGTCGCCACCGGACGTGGTGACCGGGAACGACGAGATCAGACCCTCGGGCACCCCGTAGGAGCCGTCGGAGACCACGGCCATCGACACCCAGTCGTTGTCGGGAGTGCCGAGCAGCCAGCTCCGCGCGGCGTCGACGGTGGCCGAAGCCGCGGAGGCCGCCGACGAGGCGCCGCGGGCGTCGATGATCGCCGCGCCACGCTTGGCAACGGTGGGGATGAAGTCGTTCTCGATCCAGGCCTGGTCATTGACGACCTCGGCGGCGTTACGCCCGCCGACCTCGGCGTGGAACACGTCGGGGTACTGGCTCGCGGAGTGGTTGCCCCAGATCGTCATCTTCTTGACGTCGGTGACCTTGGCGCCGGTCTTGGCGGCCAGCTGCGAGATGGCCCGGTTGTGGTCCAGGCGGGTCAGCGCGGAGAAGCGCTCGTTGGGGATGTCGGGGGCGTTGGTCATCGCGATCAGCGCGTTGGTGTTGGCCGGGTTGCCGGTCACACCCACCCGGATGTCGGAGGCCGCGACCGCGTTGAGGGCCTTGCCCTGCGCGGTGAAGATCGCACCGTTGGCCTCGAGCAGGTCGCTGCGCTCCATGCCCGGGCCACGCGGGCGGGCGCCCACCAGCAGCGCCAGGTTGACGCCGTCGAAGATCTTGTTTGCGTCCGAGCCGATCTGCACACCCGACAGCAGCGGGAAGGCACAGTCGTCGAGCTCCATGACGACACCCTCGAGCGCCTTGAGGGCGGGCTCGATCTCCAGCAGGCGCAGTTCGATCGGCCGGTCCGGGCCCAGCAACGAGCCGCTGGCCAGGCGGAACAACAGGCTGTAGCCGATCTGGCCGGCGGCGCCGGTGACGGCCACCTTGAGTGGGGTTTTGCTCACGTCAAGTGCTCCTCGAACGAGTTCGACTGGTCTGGCTTTGGTCCGGGTCGAAACTAGCGCACTGGCGTCGTCACCGAAACTTCGGGACCTCCAGTGCTCACCGTGCACGTGGGCGCCAGACGCGTAGCATTTGACCGGCACCTGCGCCGGAGGGAGAGCAGCCATGACGGCGTTGCAAGACCCAACACCCCGCGTGCTGGTCGACTGCGGTGTCTATGCAGACGGCGAGCGGATTCCCGGCGAGTTCACCCCCGCCGGAGCGCGGGCCAAAGTGCGCGAGATCGAGGCGGGTGGCCGCGAAGCGTTCGTCTGGGTCGGCCTACACGAACCGGGCGACGCCCAGATGCAGGGCGTGGCCGCCACCTTCCAACTGCACCCGTTGTCCGTCGAAGACGCAGTGCAGGCACATCAGCGGCCCAAACTGGAGCGCTACGACGACACCCTGTTCCTGGTGCTCAAGACCGTCAACTACGTCCCGCATGAGTCGGCGGTGCTGCCGGGTCAGATCGTCGAAACGGGCGAGATCATGATCTTCGTCAGCAAGAACTTCGTGGTCACCGTCCGGCACGGTGAACATAGCGGTCTGGCCGCTGTCCGCAAAAGGATGGAAGCCGACCCCGAGCAGATGCGGCTGGGTCCGTTCGCGGTGATGCATGCCATCGCCGACTACGTGGTGGACCGCTACGTCGAGGTGACCAATCTCATGGAAAGCGACATCGACGTCATCGAGGAGGTGGCGTTCGCGCCGGGGACCCGCACCGATGTCGAGCCGATCTACCAGATCAAGCGCGAAGTCGTCGAGCTGCGGCGTGCTGTCGCTCCGCTGACCGTGCCGTTTGACCGGATGCAGAACGACTACCGGGATCTGATCTCCAAAGAGGTCCGGCGTTACCTGCGCGACGTGGCCGACCACCAGACCCGCGCCGCCGAGCAGATCGCCGGATACGACGAGTTGCTCAGCTCGCTGGTGCAGGCCGCGCTGGCGCGGGTGGGCATGCAGCAGAACACCGACATGCGCAAGATGTCGGCCTGGGCCGGCATCATCGCCGTACCGACCATGATCGCCGGCATCTACGGCATGAATTTCGATCGCATGCCGGTGCTGCACTGGGCGTTCGGCTATCCGGCGGTGGTGGCGGGCATGTGTGTGATCTCCGCGGTGCTCTACCGGGAGTTCCGCCGCAACGGCTGGCTCTGAGCCGACCGGTTATTGCGGCTGGGACGCGGGACGATCCGGGTCCAGGACGTCCACGCCGTCGGAGCGCCAGGCCTCGCGCATCGCCTCGGCGCCCTTGAGCCGCACCCACGCCGCCTCGGTCGCGGTGATCGGGGTGGCCGACAAGAACCGCACCGGCTCCCGCGGCGGCGCCAGCGTCACCTCGGCGATGTCGCTGTCACCCAGCAACACCGCGGTGAACGGCACCGGACCCGACGGCCCGGTCCACAACGGCCCCCCGAGATCGATCAGCGCATCGGCCGCCAGCACCACCCCGTCGACCACCGGCGCGGCCGCAACCGCGGCGAGACTGCGAGCCAGCCCGGTGTCAGAACCCGAGGAACGCAGGCTCACAACGATTTCGGCCCGGGGACCGTGCACCGGATCGGCCAGAAGCTGGCCGGGGTCACCCATGGGGTGGCGCGAGCAACCCGCCGAGACGTAATGCACCATCCGGTCGGGTCCGGGCCCGAACCGCAACACCTCAATGGGCTCGACACCGAGAAACGTCACCCGCGCCGCGTCGGGCTCGGCAAGGTCCGCGAAGTGCCGCCGGACATGCTCACGCACCCGGTCCAGATCGTCGCTCATCACGCGGCCGGCGGCACGGTCAGGTTCACCCCGGTCTTGGCGTCGAACACGACCACCTTGTCGGGGTCCAGTGCCAGCTCGATCGGCTGCCCGCCGGCCGCCTTCGACGCAGCGGGAACCCTGGCCACCAGATCGTTTTCGGCTGGCGCGTCGGCGGATTCGTTCGGGGTGAAGTACAGGTACTTGTCGGCGCCCAGCGATTCGACGAGGTCGACGCGGGCCGCGAACTTCACCGCGCGGCCACGCTGTGCGGCGTCGAGCAGCGCGGCGTCGCCCAAATGCTCCGGACGTACCCCGATGACCACCTCACCGCCGGCCGGTGCGGGATGCTTGCCGATCGACGCGCGAGTCGCCGCGTCGAGCGGTACCTCACCGATGGGCAGCCGCGCGCCGGCCGGGGTCAGCGTGCCCGGGAAGAAGTTCAGCGCCGGCGAGCCGACGAAACCGGAGACGGACAGGGTGGCGGGCCGCTCGTAGAGCTCGTCGGGGGTACCGATCTGCTGGGCGATCCCGCCGTGCATCACCACCACCCGGTCCCCGAGCGTCATCGCCTCGGTCTGGTCGTGCGTGACATAGACGGTGGTGGTGCCCAGCCGGCGCTGCAGCCGGGCGATCTCACTGCGCATCTGCACCCGCAGCTTGGCATCCAGATTCGACAGCGGCTCATCCATCAGAAATACCTTGGGGTGCCGCACGATCGCCCGCCCCATCGCGACCCGTTGACGTTGGCCACCGGAGAGCTGCGACGGCTTGCGGTCCAGCAGAGCGGTCAGATCGAGGATTTCGGCGACCTCCGCTACCTTCTCGGCGATCTGCGGCTTCTTCATCTTGGCCAGGGTCAGCGGGAACGCGATGTTCTGCCGCACCGTCATATGTGGGTAGAGCGCGTAGGACTGGAACACCATCGCGATGTCGCGGTCCTTGGGCGCGCGCTCGTTGACGCGTTCACCTCCGATGCGCAACTCCCCCGACGAGATCTCCTCCAGGCCGGCGATCATGTTCAGCGTGGTGGATTTTCCGCAGCCGGAGGGCCCCACCAGAATGATGAACTCGCCGTCGGCGATGCTCAGCGACAGATCCTTCACCGCCACTGCGCCATCGGGGTAGCTCTTGGTGATGTGGAGGAGTTCGATCTCTGCCATCGGCCTATCCCTTCACCGCGCCGGAGGTCAGTCCCGCCACGATCCGTCGTTGGAAGATGAGAACAAAGACGATGATCGGCACGGTGATCACCATCGCGCCCGCCGCGATCGATCCGGTCGGCTCCTCGAATTGCGAACTACCGGTGAAGTTGGCGATCGCCACCGGCGCGGTGACCGACGCCTTGGTCGCGGTCAGCGACAGCGCCAACAGCAGGTCGTTCCAGGCGAAGATGAACACCAGAATCGCGGCGGTGACGATACCCGGCGCCGCCAGCGGCGCAATCACCTTGCGGAACGCCTGACCGGGAGTGGCGCCGTCCATCTTGGCGGCCTTCTCCAGGTCCCACGGAATCTCTTGGAAGAACGCCGAGAGGGTGTAGATCGCCAGCGGCAGCGCAAAGGTGATGTAGGGAATGATCAACCCCAACCAGGTGTCGAACAGCCCGGTGGCCCGCTCGATGTTGAAAATCGGTGTCACCAAAGATATCTGGGGAAACATCGCGATCAACAGGGCCGCCCCGACCAGCAGCCGTTTACCGGGGAACTCCAGGCGGGCCACCGCATAGGCGGCCATGGCGCCGATCACCACCGCGATCACCGTGGTGATCAGACCGATGCCCACCGAGTTGATCAGCGCTGAGCCGAAGACGTCACCGGCGAAAATGCCGCGGTAGTTGTCCAGGGTCACCGTGGACGGAATCAACTTGCCGTCCTTGACCGTTGATGTGGGTTTGAGCGACAACGAGAAGATCCACAGCACCGGGACCAGTGCGTAGAGCACCACGGCTAGGTCGATGATCAGCCACGCGGTGCGGCGGCGAAGCTCAGTCATCTCTGACTCGATCCCGGTGCCGCGGGACCGAACACTGGGACCCACAGCCACGCGATCAGCGCCACGCAGAGGGAGATCAACACCGAGAGTGTCGACCCCAAGCCCACGTTGAATCCCTTGAACAGGTTGTCATAGCCCAGGATCGACACCGAGCCGGTGCTGTTGGATCCGTTGGTGAGCACGTAGATGTTGTCGAAGATCCGAAACGCGTCGAGCGTGCGAAACAGCAACGCCACCAGGATCGCCGGCTTCATCATCGGCAGAATGATGGTGACCAGTCGCCGCCAGGGCCCGGCACCGTCCATCTGTGCCGCTTTGAGCAGTTCCTCGGGCACCAGCGCCAGCCCGGCCAGCAACAGCAGCGCCATGAACGGCGTCGTCTTCCACACCTCGGCCAGCACCACGATCCCCAGCGACGGCAGCTGGTGGGTCAGCGGGGCACTGCCGGTCGGCAGCAGATTGGCCAGGTAACCAGTCCCCGGAGTCCAGGCGTAATACCAGCTGTAGGCGGCCGCGACGGTGACGATCCCGTAGGGCACCAGCACCGCCGTGCGCACCACGCCCTTGGCGAACAGGCTGCGGTGCATCACCAGTGCCAGTGCCAGGCCGAAGACGAATTCGAAGGCTACCGAGACCACGGTGATACCCAACGTCACCGTGAACGCGGTCCACCAGTAGGAGTCGGTCAGGGTGGTCTGATAGTTGGCCAGGCCGACGAACGCGGTGTCCTGCGGGGTGGCCAGGTTGTAGCGCAGCAGACTCAGCCAGATCGCGTAACCGATCGGATAGGCCGTCACGGCCAGCATCAGGATCACCGCCGGCGCGACGAGCGCCACCGCGAGCCGGCGCTGTGACTTTTCGTCGGCGTGCGCGGTCACGGGATCAGTCCCTTGCCGTCGATGGCCTTGCGCACCTGCACGGTGAGTTCATCGGCGGTGCGCTCGGGGTCGATGGCGCTGATCGGCGCCAGCGTTGCCGATATCCGGGTCGACACCGCCTGGTAGACCGGTGTCACCGGCCGCACCGCGGCGTCGGTGAGCTGTTGACGGATCACGTTGTGCTGCGGGTACTTCTCCTGGAATTGCGGGTCGGCGTAGACCGAGGCACGCACCGCGGGTAGCCCGCCTTCGATCGCGACGTACTTCTGGTTCGCCGCGTCGCGCAGGCAGCGCACCGCTTCGAACGCCTCGGCACGATGCCGGGTGGTCCTGGCCACCGCCAGGTTCAATCCACCGAGGGTCACCTTGGCCGGATGACCCGGCAGCACCGCGGGATACGGCGCGTACCCGAGCACCTTGCGGCTGGCGTCGTAGGCGATGCGGTATTGCTCGTCGCTGGGCGTAAACGCGCCGATGCCGTCGATGCTGCCGGCCAGATCCGAACGCCCTTGCAGGGGCAGGAATTTCACCCCGCCTTTGACCGCGTTCTCCAGCATGGACGGCAGCACGAACGGCCAGTTGACCTCCAGCGCCGCCTTGCCCTGCTCGAACGCCAGCCGGGCGGTGCCCTCATCGCTCTGGGTGATCGACGGGTCGGCGCCCGGGGCGGTCGCCACCGCCTTCATGACCCGCAGCGCGGCGACGGTGGCGGCCCGATGCTCAGCGGTGTCGGTGAGGGTGACGGTCTTGCCGTCATCGCCGAGGACCCGGCCCCCGGCGCTTTCCAGCAGCGTGTTGAACCACACCACCAGACCCTCGTATTGCTTGGCCTGCACCGCGATCCAACTGGGCTCGCCGGCGGTGTGCAGGCGGGCCGCCTCGGCGATCATTTGATCCCAGGTGGACGGCGCGGACTTCATCAGATCCGGCCGGTACCAGAGCAATTGGGTGTTGGTGACAACTGGTGCGGCATAGAGCCGATCCCGCCAGCGGGCGGTCGCCAGGGGCCCCGGCAGCGTGTCGTCGACGGCATCGGCCTCGGCTTTGCCGGCCGGGTCCTCAGCCAGCGGCAACGCCCAGCCGGCCTCGGCGAATTCGGCGGTCCACACCACATCCAGGCCCATCACATCCAAGGTGCGGTCGTTGCCGGTAAGCCGGCGGGCCAGTTGCAGGCGCTGGTCGTCCGCGGCGCGCGGCAGGCTGAACTGTTTGACCCGGTACCGGCCCCCGGCCGCTTCGGTGCAGCGCGCCGCGATCACCCGGAACGTCGCAGTGTCGTTGGCCGGGGTATAGACGCTGACCACGGGGATATCGGCGGCCGACCCGGCCGAACCGCAGGCCGACCCCGCCGAAGCAACGGTTCGCTCGGGCGGCCCGGCCGCGTCCAGCCGCCGGATACGACCGCGCCGACTCGGCACGGCCCCCGCCCCCCCTTGGCCTTGCGCTCCACGACGGTAAGGCCGTCCGACCGCGCGACGCAACAACGCAGGGTCTACAGCGTCAGCTTCGCCAACAGATCCCGGCCCTGCTCGGCACTCTGCGGGTCACACAGCACGTCGTAGCGGCCCGCAACCAGCTGCATGGTCGAGCTGAAATCCCTTGTACCGCGGGCCATCGCGTAGGGGACCGATGAGGTGATCAAGCCGAAGAACACGCCGGCGATCAGGCCGGTCACCAGCGCCTGGGTCGGGTTGGCACTGAAGATGCCCAGCACCAGGCCGATGAACAGGCCCAGCCAGGCTCCGGTCAGCACGCCGCCGCCGAGAACTTTGGGCCAGGTGAGCCGGCCGGTGACCCGCTCGACCTGCATCAGGTCGACGCCGACGATCGTCACCTGGTGCACCGGGAACTGCTGATCGGACAGGTAGTCCACCGCGCGCTGCGCCTCGGCGTAGGTGGGGTATGCCCCGATCGGCCAGCCTTTCGGCGGGGTCGGCAGCCGGCCCACATCACGGCGCCCCGGCGCACCTGCCGCGCCGAGTGGATCGGGAGTATGTCCGGGCTGGAAGGGGCTGGTCATGGGATTTCTCTCTCCTCGCTCCGGGAAGCGGCAGTCGGACGACAAGCCGCTCGCGGCGCATCGGCTAGGTTGAACAGCATGACAGCTCACGGCGGGGATTCTGGCGAGAATCCACGAGGCAATGCCGACCAGCCCTGGGCCGACCCGGGTGCGCCCGCGCCCGACCAGGGCGGCTGGCCCTACCCGGCGGGCTTCGAGGGCTACCCGCCGGCTCCCGGCTACCCGCCGCCGGGCTTTCCCCCGCCGCCCCCGGCTGCAGGCGGTTATCCGCCGCCCCCGGCTGCCGGCGGTTATCCGCCGCCCCCACCGCCGGGCAACTATCTGCCGCCGGGCGGCTATCTGCCGCCCGCACCTCCCGCCCCGGGCGAGTACCCGGGACTCGGCGCCCCGCCCGGATACCCTCCCCCGGGCTACGGCAATCCCCCGGGTTACCCGCCGTCGGGCTACGGCGCGCCGTACCCGGGCAGCTACTTCAATCCGGGTCAGGCGCAGAAGACCAACGTCCTGGCGGTCAGCTCCCTGGTGGTGTCGCTGCTCGGCCTGGTGTTCTGGCCGCTAGGGGTGGCCGGTGTCATCCTGGGCGTCGTCGCCTTGAGCCAGATCAAGTCGACCGGTGAGGCCGGTCACGGCATGGCGGTGGCCGGAACGGCGATCGGCGGTGTCGCCGTGACGCTCTCGTTCATTCTCGCGATGATCGCGCTGAACTAGGCCGGCGCGACCAACACGGCCCTAGCGCCGAGTGGGAAGCTCACGACGCGGCGCGCCGCGATGACGTCGCGAATCTCCCACTCGCGGCAGGCACCCGTTACACAGGCGGCGTGAACGACGGTGCCGCACGGCGCATGCCGGCCGCCCGGCCCTTGCCCGCCACCACCAATGCCATTTTGCGGCTGGCCTCGTCGAGCATCTCGTCACCGAGCATCACCGCACCGCGGGCTCCGCCGGCCTGCGAGGTGTGCCACGCGTAGGCCTCCAGGATCAGCTCGGCGTGGTCGTACTCGGATTGGCGCGGGCTGAAGATCTCGTTGCCCGCCGCGATCTGGTCGGGGTGCAGCACCCATTTGCCGTCGTAACCGAGCGCGGCCGACCGGCCCGCCACCCGCCGGAACGCCTCAACGTCACGCACCTTCAGATACGGCCCGTCGACGGCGGCGACCCCGTGGGCGCGCGCCGCCACCAGGATCGTCATCAATACGTGGTGGTAGGCGTCGCCCTCGGTGTAGCCCTCGGGCTGCTCGCCGACCTCCAGGGTGCGGGTGTTGAGGCTGGCCATCAGGTCGGCGGGGCCGAGCACCAGCGCCTGCACCCGGGGCGCCGCCGCGATCGCGTTGATGTTCATCAGACCGCGGGCGTCCTCGATCTGGGCGTCGATACCGATCTGCCCGACCGGCAGCCCGTGAATGGTCTCCAACTGGGTGAGCAACAGATCGAGGGCCTGCACGTGCGAGGCGTCGGACACCTTCGGCAGCACGACCACGTCGAGTCGGGTGCCGGCGGCGCCGACCGCCGCGACCACCTCGATCAGGTCGGCGTGGGTCCACGGTGTGGTCCAGTCGTTGACCCGCACTCCCAGCAGCGGCGCCGTCCAGTCCCGCGCGGTGAGCGCTTCGGCGACCAGGGTCCGGGCCTGCTCTTTTGCCGCTGGAGCAACGGCGTCCTCCAAATCCAGGAAGACCTCGTCGGCGGGCAGGCCCTTGGCCTTGTCGATCATCTTCGCGCTGCTGCCAGGTACCGACAGGCAAGTACGGCGGGGGCGATATGCGTTGGTCACCTAAATACTCCTACCCTTTCAACCATGGCGTCGAGCAACAGGGTTTACGCAGCGCGGCTTGCGAGGATGCTGGTGCTAGGCCCGTTCGGCGAATCCGTCGGGCGGGTCCGCGATGTGGTGGTCAGTCTCAGCATCGTGCGTCAGCAGCCGCGGGTCCTGGGACTCGTGGTCGAATTGCCCACCCGCCGACGTATCTTCGTGCCGATTCTGCGGGTCGCGTCGATCGAGCCCAACGCGGTCACCCTCAACACCGGAACCGTGTCACTGCGCAAATTCGACCAGCGGCCCGGTGAGGCACTGGTGCTCGGTCAGGTGCTGGACACCAAGGTCCGGGTCAACGACCCGGAGCTGCCAGAGCTGGCCGGCGTCGACGTGGCGATCACCGACTTGGCCATCGAACAGAGCCGCACCCGCGACTGGCTGGTGACGCGGATCGCGGTGCGGCACTCCCGGCGGCTGGGCCGGCGCGCCGCCGTACACATCGTGGACTGGCACGACGTGCAGGGCCTGACCCCGTCCGCGCTGGCCATGCCCGGCCAGGGCGTGGCGCAGCTGTTGCAGCAATTCGAGGGGTGGCGACCGATCGAGGTCGCCGACGCCATCCGCGACCTGCCGCCCAAGCGCCGCTACGAGGTGTTCAACGCGCTGGACAACGCCCGGCTGGCCGACATCCTCCAAGAGCTGCCCGAGGAACGCCAGGCGGCCGTGCTGGGCCAGCTGGGCACCGATCGCGCCGCAGATGTCCTCGAGGAGATGGACCCCGACGACGCCGCCGACCTGCTGGGTGTGATGAACCCGAGCGACGCCGAGACGCTGCTGGCGCGGATGGACCCCGACGACTCCGATCCGGTGCGCCGACTGCTGGAGCACTCCCCCGACACCGCGGGCGGGTTGATGACCACCAACCCGGTGGTGCTGGCCGCCGACACCTCGGTCGCCGAGGCCCTGGCCCGGGTCCGCGACCCCGACCTCACCCCGGCGCTGTCGTCACTGGTTTTCGTGACCCGGGCCCCGACCGCCACCCCGACCGGCCGCTACCTGGGCTGCGTCGCGCTACAGCGGCTGCTGCGGGTGCCACCGGCCGAACTCATCGGCGGGTTCGTCGACTCCGACCTGCCGGCATTGAACCCCGAGGTGTCGCTGGCGGAGTTGACCCGCTACTTCGCCGCCTACAACCTGGTCTGCGGGCCGGTGCTCGACGAACAGAATCACCTGCTGGGCGCGGTGACGGTCGACGACGTGCTGGACCACCTGCTGCCGCATGATTGGCGCGAAACACCCGAGCCGGACCTGGGACCCAAACTCGCCGGGAGGCCGTCGTGACCGACCGCTCAACATCACAGCGGCTCTCCACGCCCCGCACCTCACGGCTCCCCAGCCTGAACATGGATCCCGACGCGCTGGGCCGGTTCACCGAATCGGTGGCGCGGTTCTTCGGCACCGGGCGCTACCTGGCCATCCAGACCCTGCTGGTGGTCGGATGGATCCTGCTGAACGTCTACGCGGTCAGCCTGAAATGGGACCCGTACCCCTTCATCCTGCTCAACCTGGCCTTTTCCACCCAGGCCGCCTACGCCGCCCCGCTGATCCTGCTGGCTCAGAACCGGCAGGAGAACCGTGACCGGGTCAGCCTGGACGAGGACCGCCGCCGGTCCGCACAGACCAAAGCCGACACCGAGTACCTGGCCCGGGAACTGGCGTCGCTGCGCCTGGCGGTCGGCGAGGTTGCGACTCGCGACTACCTGCACCATGAACTCGAGCGGGTCCGGGAATTGCTGGAGTCCCTGCGGTCGGAGCCCAATGCCCCCGCCGCAGAGTCCGCACACCGGCCGTCCTGACAGCTGACGCGGACCAGATATCGGTCATCAGCAGGACATGCGTTGGGTATGGTGACCTAGTTCACGAAGCCCGAGCGGTTTCACCAGGCTTTTTCACGGCAGACAAAGGGGCGGTCGAGTGCCAACAGGGGGCGGCGCAGCGGAACGCGTGTCCCGCGCTGCCAGGCTGCGGCGGGCGGCCCGTTCGGCCCTGCGACCCGCGTTCGGCCTGACTTGCATCACCCCGCTGGTGTTCGCCGGCGCCGTGGGTGCCACGCCCCGCTCTCCGTCGACCTCGCTGCCGCTGCGCAACGCCGCGGTCACCCCGCTGGCGGCTTCGGTGCACACGTCCGGCCACTCATCAGGCCCGTCCGTCGTCGCGGTGCCCCGCCCGCAGGCGAATGTGCACGTGGCCGCTGGTGCCCCCTCAGCGCCACCGGCGGCCGTGGTCTATGCGCCGGGCACCTTGGGGATCCCCACGACAGCGCTGGCGGCCTACCGCAACGCCGAGCAGCAGATGGCGGTCGCCGCACCCGACTGTGGGATCAGCTGGAACCTGCTGGCCGGGATCGGACGTATCGAGTCCGGGCACGCCAACGGCGGGGCGACCGACGCCCGCGGCAACGTGCTGCAGCCGATCTACGGGCCGGCGCTGGACGGCACATTGCCGGGGAACGAAGTCATCGTGGCCAGCAACGCCCCCGGCCGGGTGGTCTACGCGCGGGCACTGGGCCCGATGCAATTCCTGCCCGGAACCTGGTCCCGGTATGCCGCCGACGGTGACGGCGACGGTCGGGCGGACCCGCAGAACGTCTACGACGCGACGCTGGCCGCAGCGCGGTACCTGTGCAGCGGCGGAATGAACCTGCGCGAACAGTCGCAGGTCCTGACCGCGATCTTGCGCTACAACAACTCGATGGCCTACGCGGAGAACGTGATGGGCTGGGCGGCGGCCTACGCCACCGGGGTGGCTCCCGTCGACCTGCCACCCATCGTGGGTCCGGCACCTCCGATCGCGGACCTGCAGCTGGAGCACCTGGAACAACCCGAGGGGCTGGGTCCGGAATCACTCAGCCTGCACGGCATGTCTCGGGTCGATCACCCCGCCGAATCGTCCCTGATCGACCTTGGCCAGCCGAGCTTGGAGACCCAGCTGTCGAACCTGCCGTGGATGCCACCGTGGATGACCTCCACCGAGCAGCAGCTGCCGCGTCCCTCGGCGGCCTGCCGGATGATCTGCCTGGAGCCCCAGGCCGTGCCGGCCCCCGAGGCGACATCCAACGGCGTCCCGCCAACCCCCTTCGGTCCCCCGGAGGCCCCCCAGGCCCCGCAGGCCCCGACCGCACCGATGCCGGCCTACGCCGTCGCACCGCAGCCGCCGTCCCC
>CAXYUC010000046.1:0-27165 GCA_964292075.1 uncultured Mycolicibacter sp. | reverse complement strand
GAGACCCGGCGAGTGCGGTTTTCCCCGGGCGCTTGGGCGTGGGGGGCGGGGGAAACCACACACTCACCGGCGGTTTGAGTCAGACGCGTTGAGTCAATAGCTCTTGAAAACAAGAGGAGACAAGCAGATGACCGAGCATCACACCACTACCGATGCCGGAATCCCGGCGCCCAGCGACGGCGAATCGCTGACGATCGGCCCGGACGGCCCCATCCTGTTGCAAGACCATTACCTGATCGAGCAGATGGCGATGTTCAACCGGGAGCGCACCCCGGAACGTCAGCCGCACGCCAAGGGCGGTGGGGCGTTCGGGCACTTCGAGGTCACCGCGGACGTCACCAAATACACCAGGGCCGCGGTGTTTGCGCCGGGCGCCAAGACCGAGACACTGACCAGGTTCTCCACCGTCGCCGGCGAGCGGGGCAGCCCCGACACCTGGCGGGACCCCCGCGGTTTCGCGACGAAGTTCTACACCTCTGAGGGCAACTTCGACCTGGTCGGCAACAACACCCCGGTCTTCTTCATGCGTGACCCGCTGAAGTTCCAGCACTTCATCCGCTCCCAGAAGCGTCGCGCGGCCAGCAACCTGCGCGACCACAATATGCAATGGGACTTCTGGAGTCTCACGCCGGAGTCGGCGCACCAGGTCACCTGGCTGATGGGGGACCGGGGCATTCCGAAGAACTGGCGTCACATGAACGGCTACTCCAGTCACACCTATAGCTGGATCAACGCCGCCGGGGAGATCTTCTGGGTCAAGTACCACTTCATCAGCGACCAGGGCGTGGAGTTTCTTGCTCAGGAGGAGGCCGACCGGTTGGCCGGCGTCGATGCCGACTATCACCAGCGGGACCTGTACGAGGCGATCGAGCGCGGGGAATATCCGAGTTGGACGCTGAAGATGCAGATCATGCCGTTTGAGGAAGCAAAGACCTACCGCTACAACCCGTTTGATCTCACCAAGGTATGGCCGCACGCCGACTATCCGCTGATCGACGTCGGCAGGTTGACCCTGGATCGCAATGTCAGCGACTATCACAGTGAGATCGAGCAGGCCGCGTTCCAGCCCAACAACATGGTGCCCGGTACCGGTTTGAGTCCGGACAAGATGCTGCTGGCGCGGGGCTTCTCCTACGCCGACGCGCACCGGGCCCGGATCGGGACCAACTACAGCCAATTGCCGGTCAACGCACCGAAATCCGACGTGCGCAGCTATTCCAAGGATGGTGCCATGCGGTTCGTCAACGCGACGGACCCGGTGTATGCGCCGAACTCGATGGGCGGTCCCAAGGCCGATCCGGCCCGTGCCGCCGAAGTTCGCTGGCACGCCGACGGGGACATGGTGCGCGCCGCCTACACACTGCGCTCCGACGACGACGACTTCAGTCAGGCCCGGACCCTGGTTCGCGATGTCCTCGATGACGACGCGCGGAAACGGTTGGCCGCCAACATTGTTGGACATGTGTCGGCCGGCGTCACCGAGCCGGTGCTGTCCCGGGTGTTCGAATACTGGCACAACGTCGACCCTGATCTGGGTCGCGCGGTGGAGGCCGGGGTGCGGGCCAACATTGCCTGACGGCCGGCGGGCCGCCGCAACCCTGTTGGCGGGACTGGGATTGGCTGCTGCCGGCGCAGCGGTCGCTCCGCTCGCCGCCGCTGGACCGTCCGAACCGGGCGTGGTCTCCTACGCGGTGCTGCCAAAGGGCTCGGTCGGCAACATCGTCGGGGCCCCGATGGGCTTCGAAGCGGTCTCCGGTGTGCCGTTTCAGGCCTTCTGGGTCGACGATCCGGCCTGCAACAACTGGGCCGACATCGGCCTGCCCGAGGTCTACAACGATCCCGACCTGGCGTCGTTCAACAGCGCCGTCACCCAGACCTCAGCCACCGATCAGGGCCACTTCGTCAAGCAGGCGGTGGGGGTGTTCGCCACCAACGATGCTGCCGCCGCGGCGTTCCACCGTGTCGTCGACCGGACCGGTGGCTGCCCGGGCCGCACCACCGCGATGCATCTGGATAACGGAGCCACCCAGGTCTGGGAGTTCAGCGGCGGGCCGGCCACGGCTACGGACGCGGCCTGGACGAAGCAGGAGGCCGGCACCGACCGGCGCTGCTTCAACCAGACCCGGCTGCGGGCGAACGTGGTGTTGCAAGCCAAGGTCTGCCAGTCCGGTAACGCCGGCCCGGCGGTGAACGTGCTGGCAGGGGCGATGCAGAACTCCCTAGGTCAGTAATCAGCGGTTCACTTGTCGGTGGTCTCCGGTAGCGTCGGGAAGATCGACGGGCGGAGGGGTTGATATGGGATTCGCCGCGGCGACGCAATTGTCCCGCGGAGATGAAGCTTGCCTGGGCGGCCCCGAGCTGGCCGGTGCCGCCGACGCCGCCGACTACATCACCCAACGTTGCCTCACTGATGCCCCGCACGGCCGGGTGGGTTTGGAGATCGAGGCGCACTGCTTCGACCCGACCGACCCGCACCGCCGGCCGGGCTGGGCGGAGATCGGTGACGTGCTGCAGTCCCTGCCGGCCTTGCCGGGCGGCGGTGTCGTCACGGTCGAACCCGGCGGCGCTCTGGAGCTCTCCGGCCCGCCGCTGACCGACGCACTTTCCGCGATCGAAGCGATGGTGGCCGACCAGGCGGTGTTGCGGGCGGCTTTCGCCGCCGCCGGGCTGGGTCTGGTGCAGCTGGGCGCCGACCCGCTGCGGCCCACGGAGCGGGTCAACCCCGGCGAGCGCTACGCGGCGATGGAGCAGTTCTTCGCCGCCAGCCACACCGGTTCGGCCGGTGCGGCGATGATGACGTCGACGGCGTCGGTCCAGCTCAATCTGGATGCCGGTCCGCGTTCCGGTTGGGCAGACCGAGTCCGGTTGGCTCACGCGCTGGGCCCGACGATGGTCGCCATCGCCGCGAACTCCCCGCTGCTGGCCGGGGAGTTCTCCGGCTGGCTTTCCACCCGGCAGCGGGTGTGGAGCCGACTGGACTCGGCGCGCTGCGGCCCCATCCTCGGCCTTGACGGCACCGACCCCGTCACCGACTGGGCGCGGTACGCGCTCAAAGCGCCCGTCATGCTGGTGCACACGCCCGAAGCGATTCCGGTCAGCCGCTACGTGCCGTTCGCCGCCTGGGCCGACGGACGGGTGCTGCTCGGCGGTCGCCGCGCCGGCATTAAAGATCTTGATTACCACCTGACCACACTGTTTCCTCCGGTGCGCCCGCGCGGATGGCTGGAGATCCGCTACCTTGACAGCGTCGACGACACCCTCTGGCCGGCACTGGTATTCACCCTGGCCACCCTGCTCGACGACCCGCTCGCCGCCGACAGCGCTGCCGATGCCGTCGCACCCGTCGCTACCGCCTGGGACGTCGCCGCCCGGATCGGACTGGCCGACCCGCGGCTGCATGCGGCCGCCCGGCACTGCATTGGGCTGGTCGCCGACCGGGCCCCGGCATCCCTGCGCGACGGGATCGATCGGCTGGCCGGCATGGTCGAACGCGGCCGCTGCCCGGCCGACGATGTCACCGACGAAGTGACCCGGGCCGGCACCACGGCCATGGTGACCCGAATGGCGCGCAGACAGTCATGACCACGTCCGAAATATTGGCCCGCAATCTGACCCGGGCGCGGCAGCGCACGCTGGCGCTCGTCGATTTCGACGACGCCGAACTGCACCGCCAGTACGACCCGCTGATGAGCCCGCTGGTGTGGGACCTGGCCCATATCGGTCAGCAGGAGGAGCTGTGGCTGCTGCGCGACTGGGACCCGGCGCGCCCAGGCATGCTGTCCGCGGATGTCGAGGGCCTCTACGACGCCTTCACCCACCCACGGGCCAGCCGCGTCGCCCTACCGTTGTTGGCGCCCGAACAGGCCCGGAAGTATTGCGCCACCGTGCGTTCCAAGGTTTTCGACAAGCTGGGGTCCCTGCCGGGTGACGCAGGGGATCGCACGGACGGATTCGTGTTCGGCCTGGTGCTCAGCCATGAACACCAGCACGACGAGACCATGCTGCAGGCGCTGAACCTACGTGCCGGCCCGCCGCTGCTCGGTGCCGGTGACCGCCTGCCCGCCGGGCAGCCCGACCTGGCAGGAACCTCGGTGTTGGTACCGGGCGGTGAATTCATGCTGGGCGTCGACGCAACCGACGAGCCCTTCTCGCTGGACAACGAGCGCCCCGCGCACCGCGTCGATGTGGCGGCGTTCCGGATCGGCCGGGTGCCGGTGACCAACCGCGAATGGCGGGAGTTCATCGACGACGGCGGCTACCGGCAGCCTCAGTGGTGGAGCGAACGGGGTTGGCGCCACTGCGTGCAGGCCGGGTTGACGGCGCCGGAGTTCTGGGGCCCCGACCATCGATCTCGAATCCGGTTCGGCCACGTCGAGGCCCTTCCCGGCGACGAGCCGGTGCAGCACGTCAGCTACTTCGAGGCGCAGGCATACGCGACATGGGCCGGGGCCCGGCTGCCCACCGAGATCGAATGGGAGAAGGCCTGCGCCTGGGATCCGGCCGCCGGCGCGCGACGCCGCTACCCCTGGGGCGGCGCCGACCCGTCGGCCGAAGTGGCTAACCTCGACGGTGTGGCGCAGCCGCCGGCGCCCGTCCGGGGCCAACCGGACCGGGGCTCGCGCCTTGTGGCCCGACCAAATCTCGGCCAGGTCTGGGAGTGGACCAGTTCGCCCCTGCAACCGTGGCCGGGCTTTTCTCCGATGATCTACCAACGCTATTCGGAGCCGTTCTTCGGTGGCGACTACCGGGTGCTGCGCGGCGGGTCGTGGGCGGTTGCCCGGGAGATCCTGCGGCCGAGCTTCCGCAACTGGGACCACCCGTACCGGCGGCAGATCTTTGCCGGCGTCCGACTGGCCTGGGACGCCTGATGTGCCGACACCTGGGCTGGCTGGGCAAGCCGCGGTCATTGGCCCAGTTGATGCTGGAGCCGCCGCAGGGCCTGCTGGTGCAGTCCTATGCCCCGCGCCGACAGCAGCACGGGTTGCTCAACGCCGACGGTTGGGGCGCAGGGTTTTTCGATGCCTCCCAGGGCGACGCGCCGCGACGGTGGCGCAGTGCGGCACCACTGTGGAGCGATGGGTCGTTCGCCTCGGTCGCCCCGGTACTCGCCAGCCACTGCGTGGTGGCCGCGGTGCGTTCGGCGACTGTCGGGATGCCTATCGAGGCCAGCGCCACCGCGCCGTTCACTGACGGCAGTTGGCTGCTGTCGCACAACGGCGTGGTGAACCGTGAGGTTCTGACCACCATCGATCGTGCCGAATCGGTCTGTGACAGTGCCGTCCTGGCCGCAGCGATCTTCGCCCGCGGGGTGGAATCGTTGGGCGAGGTGATCGCCGAGATCGGTGCGGCCGATCCGCAAGCCCGGCTGAACATATTGGCCGCCAACGGTTCCCGGATGTTGGCGACGACCTGGGGAGACACTTTGTCGATGTTGCACGGTGCCGATGGTGTGGTGCTGGCCAGTGAGCCCTACGACGACGACCCGCGCTGGGTGGATATTCCAGACAAGCACCTGGTGGAAACGCAGGACGGCGACGTCCGTGTCACCGCCTTGGGTGTGGGCCGATGACGGTCTCGATCGCCAATCACCTGGCCGACGACGCGGCTCATTCCGCACTGCGTTCCGACGTCCGCCACGGCCTTGCGCAGCATCCGAAATCCTTACCGCCCAAGTGGTTCTATGACGACGTCGGCAGTGAGCTGTTCGACCAGATCACCCGGCTGCCCGAGTATTACCCGACCCGCGCCGAGGCGCAGATCCTGCGCACCCACTCCGCGGAGGTGGCGGCGCTGTCGGGCGCGGACACCCTGGTCGAACTGGGCAGCGGCACCTCGGAGAAGACCCGGATGCTGCTGGACGCGCTGCAGGACAGCGGGGCGCTGCGCCGATTCATCCCGTTCGACGTGGACGCCGGGATGCTGGAGACGGCGGGGGAGGCGATCGCCCGTGACTATCCCGGCGTGCGAGTGGACGGTGTCTGCGGCGACTTCGAGCACCACCTGGCGCAGATCCCCGAGGGTGGCAGGCGACTGTTCGTGTTTCTGGGATCGACCATCGGCAACCTGACGCCGGGCCCACGCGCCGACTTCCTGGCCGACCTCGCCGCAGTCATGCACGACGGTGACAGCCTGTTGCTGGGCACCGACCTGGTCAAAGACACCGGCAGGCTGGTGCGTGCCTACGACGATGCGGCCGGGGTGACCGCGGCGTTCAACCGCAACGTGCTCGCGGTGGTGAACCGTGAACTCGATGCCGACTTCGACCTGGACGCGTTCGCCCATGTGGCGCGCTGGAATTCGGCCGAGCAGCGTATGGAGATGTGGCTGCGGGCCGGGCGCGCCCAGCATGTGGTGGTCGGGGCGCTTGACCTGGCTGTCGATTTCGCGGCCGGTGAGGAGATGCTGACCGAGGTGTCCTGCAAATTCCAGCCGGATCAGGTGGCCGATGAATTGGCCGCCGCGGGATTGCGGCGCCGGCGGTGGTGGACCGACGCCGCAGGCGATTTCGGCCTGTCGCTCGCTATCAAATGAGCCCCGCCAGTTGGTCCTGAAGCTGCGGAGCGGTTCAGCGGGCGGTCGATTCCATTTCACGCACGCGCTTGAGGGACCTTCGTGCAGCCCACATAGACAACGTTGGTGAAAGACGTTCCAAATACCAAAACGCCTTCCACCAGGCTGGCACCACGATGATCGCGTCTCCCCGAAATACGGCACGAAGTGCGCGTTCGGCGAAGTCTTCGGGTGCCATCGGCCGGAGTGGCTCCCAGAATTTGAGTTGCTGCTCGCTGCTGAGGCCGTTGGATCGCCCGTACTTGCCGCCGGCGAGGATCGGGGTCCGGATCACACCCGGACACAGCACCGACACCTGTACACCGTGACGCTCGGCCTCGAGGCGCAACGCTTTCGATATCCCGACGACGGCGTGCTTAGTGGCCGTATAGCTGCCGATTCCCGGACCGGCGACGAGACCGGCCATTGATGCTGTGTTCACGATGTGGCCGGAGCGCTGCCGGATCATGATCGGATACACCGCTTGGATGCCGTGCACCACACCGCGCAGGTTGACATCGATGACGTCATTCCAGTCATCGAGGGTGTAGGAGTCGATCTCACCGCGGGCCCCAATGCCCGCATTGTTGAACAGGTAGTCGATCCGCCCGGATTGTTGCAGCGCCTCTGCAACAGCATGCTCAAACGATGGGTAGCTGCGCACGTCGAGTTCGATGGTGTGCACCTTGCCGCCACTACTGTTGAGGCGTTGCGCCAATTCCTGTGCCGGGCCGACCTGTCGATCAGCAATCCAGACCTCGGCACCGTTGCCGACCAGTGTGGTCGTTAGTGCGGCGCCGATGCCGGACGCGCCGCCGGTAACGAATGCAACCTTGCCCGACGCTTTCGGCCCCATGGGGTAACGGTAATCAACGAGTCCCGCGTTGACGAGGATTTTGCGTGGCTAGGGATCCTTCGACGAGGCGTCGGCGAACGCTAGTGGCCGAACAAGCCGCCGCCGTGGCCACCGCCGCCGAACAGGCCGCCGCCCCCGCTACCGAAGAGACCGCCGCCTCCGCCGCCGAAGAGTCCACCACCGCGGGACCCTCCGCCACCGAACAGTCCACCGCCGGGGTTGCCGCCGCCGAAGATTCCGCCGGGCTTGCCTCCGCCGCCGAACATGCCGCCACCCAGGCTGGGCATGGCGGGCGCGCTCGGTGCGGGCAGCGACGGCAGCGAGGGCGCCTGCGGTGCGGGCAGTGACGGCAGCGAGGGCGCCTGCGGTGCAGGCAGCGACGGCAGCGAGGGCGCCTGCGGTGCGGGCAGTGACGGCAATGCCGGCGCCTCGGGAACCGGAAGTCCGGCCGGGGGACCTGAATTCGGCAGCTGGATCGGCAGATTCGGCAGTTGGATTCCCGGGTTGGGGTTGACGGCGGGTGCGTCGGGAACCTTGACAGGCAGCTCAGGAAGCTGAATGCCGGGGTTGGGGTTGACGGCGGGAAGGTCCGGGACCTGCACCGGTGGATCCGGCAGTTTCACCACCGGAGGGTTCGGGTTGACCACCGGGATTTCGGGTTTGACGACCGGTGGGTTCGGCCTGACCACAGGCGGATTGGGCTTGACCACCGGGATTTCGGGTTTGACCACCGGGGGATCGGGGAGTTCGACCGGCGGGTTCGGCTTCACCACCGGCGGGTCGGGCTTGACCTCGGGCGGTTGGGGCTTGACCACCGGCGGCGCAGGGGCCGGCGGCTTCTTGCCGGGCATTCCCCACAGCAATGTCAGATCGGGCAGTCCCCGCAGGACGGGGAGGCGGGGGGCCGGCTGCGGCAGCGGCGCCAACACGAAGGGCGACGGGGCAGACGCCGCCGGGGGGTGCATTGGCAGCGGCGGACCGAAGATCGGGGCGGGAACAAACAGCGGGCCGCTGCTTGCCCCGGCCGCCACCGGCAGCGGTGCCGGCAGACCGGGCGCCGGGGCGCTCACCGGCACCGCGGCCGGGAGGTCGGGCGTCGACGGGAAGTTCAACGGCGGAAGTGGTGTGGAGTCCGCTGGCGCCTGCCCCATCACCGGAGGTTGTCCCCCGAACGGCTCCGCGGCGGGCACCTGAAGGTTCGGGGCCAGGTGGGGAATGGTCAGCGCTCGCCCCAGTTCCGGCCGCAACGCGACCAGGTTGGGGGTGATGTCCAGCGTCATGGAGACCATCAGCGCCGAGGCCGCGGCGAATGCGGCAGACGCCAACGCCGCACTGGCAACCAACAGCGGGCGGCGCGGCGGGTGGCCTGCCGGTTCGAAGATTTCGGTGGGCGCTGCGGCGTCTTCGTCGACAACGGCACTGTAGGCGAGATCGTCGGCATCAAAACCGGGGATGTCGTAGTAGCGGGGTCCGAGGGCACCGGACGCGGGTTCTTGCGTGTAGGCCAGCGCGGGGGACTCCGCGTCGACGCCGACCAGGCGGGCAGACGCCAATGCGGCTCCGCGGGCCAGGGCGGCGCGCGGCTCCGCGGGCTCGCACACCTCGTGGTCGACCGTCGCCTCCAGTTGCGGTCGGAGCGCGGTCGAATCGCCCTCGGCGCAGATCAGGAACAGGCCATCCGGAGAGGTCTCGGCGGCGTTCAGCCGTTCGGCGACCGTGTCGACTGCGACGGTGGCGTCGCCGTCATCGAGGGCTTGACGAAAGATCCGGGTAATGGTGCCGTCGGTGCAGTCGACCATGGCCAGTGTCGCGGTCGCCGGCTCGACGGTCAGCAATCCCATCTGGTCGCAGCCAACCGTTTGGCCCAGGTTGTGGGCCAGGCTTGCCGCCGCCAGCACCGGCGACACCAGGGCTACATTTTCCAAACCGTCGAGGACGCCGCCGGAGAGTCGCGAACTCAGCGCTGCCGCGTCGAGCGGATCCGTCACCGTCACCCCGGTCGAGACCAGGTGCAGACCGGCCGAGTTCGCAGCGTCGCGGGCCCGCAGGATCGCCGCGATCAACGCATCGACGGCAGCGAATTCGACGGAGTCGTCGGTGGGCACGTCAATGCTGAGCTCCTCCAGCGTGACGCCGTCCCCGCGTTCTCCGCAGACCAGCACGGTGTGGATGGTGGTGGGTGCGCTCGACGCAAGTGCCACACCGAGGACGACGTCCATTGCTCCTCCGATTCAGTTCTGACCTGCACGCGGTCGGCCGCGGCGGCTTTTGGGGGCACAGACATCGGCGGCGTTCCGACACCGTTTGTTCACCAACACGACATCTACTCGCAATACATCGAAATATGCGCCGGAGTGAATGAATGCCGTCTGATGGGTTCGTGAAGAATGTCTAATTTTGTGGACCGACCCATCCGAGCGTCGCGATCCTGTCGGGTAGCGCCACCCGATCGGACCAGGTGGGCCATGATGGACGCGGCACCGACCGGCACCGGTATGGACAGGAGTCAGACTTGGCCGATTTCGTCGCATCGATCGACCAGGGCACCACCAGCACTCGCTGCATCATCTTCGACCATGACGGTGCAGAGGTGGGCCGCCACCAGCTCGAACACGAACAGATCCTGCCGCGGGCCGGCTGGGTGGAACACGATCCGTTCGAATTGTGGAACCACACCGCGGCGGTGCTGGTCTCGGCGCTCAACACCACCAAGCTGCACGCTTCCGACCTGGCGGCGCTGGGCATCGCCAACCAGCGCGAAACGACGGTGGTGTGGAACCGCAAGACCGGTCAGCCCTACCACAACGCGATCGTCTGGCAGGACACCCGAACCGACGGCATCGCCGCGGCCCTGGAGCGCGACGGCCATGGCGAGGTGATCCGGCGCAAGGCGGGCCTGCCGCCGGCCACCTATTTCTCCGGCGGCAAGCTGCAGTGGATCCTCGACAACGTCGAGGGGGTGCGGGCCGATGCCGAACGTGGCGAGGCGCTGTTCGGCACCTGCGACAGCTGGGTGCTGTGGAACCTGACCGGGGGGCCGCGCGGCGGTGTGCACCTGACCGACGTCACCAACGCCAGCCGCACCATGCTGATGAACCTCGAGACCCTGGACTGGGACGACGAACTGCTGGCTTTGTTCTCGATCCCGCGGACCATGTTGCCGCGCATCACGGCGTCGTCGACACGACGCCGGCACGCGGTCACCGCGAGCACCGGGCCGTTGCGCGGCGAGGTGCCGATCGCCGGCATTCTGGGCGACCAGCAGAGCGCCATGGTCGGCCAGGTGTGCTTGTCGGCGGGCGAAGCGAAGAACACCTACGGCACCGGGAACTTCTTGCTGCTCAACACCGGTGAGCAGATCGTCCGCTCCAACAACGGATTGTTGACCACGGTCTGCTACCAGTTCGGCGACGCCAAGCCCGTGTATGCGCTGGAGGGCTCGATCGCGGTCACCGGCTCCGCGGTGCAGTGGTTGCGCGACCAGCTGGGCATCATCAGCGGCGCCACGCAGGTCGAGAGCCTCGCCCGTCAGGTCTCCGACAACGGCGGGATGTACTTCGTGCCGGCGTTTTCCGGATTGTTCGCACCGTACTGGCGTTCGGATGCCCGCGGCGCGATCGTGGGGTTGTCCCGCTTCAACACCAATGCACATCTGGCCCGGGCCACGTTGGAGGCGATCTGCTACCAGAGCCGGGATGTGGCCGAGGCGATGGAAGCCGATTCCGGTGTGCATCTTGGTGTTTTGAAGGTCGACGGCGGTATCACCGCCAACGAACTGTGTATGCAGATCCAGGCCGACGTGCTCGGGGTCGAGGTGGTCAAGCCGGTAGTGCCCGAAACCACCGCGCTGGGCGCGGCGTATGCGGCCGGACTGGGTGTGGGGTTCTGGAAGGGGCCCGACGATCTTCGCGCCAATTGGCGCGAAGACAGGCGCTGGACCCCGAACTGGTCGGATGAGCAGCGTGCCGAAGGCTATGCCGGGTGGCGAAAGGCCGTGCAGCGCACGCTGGACTGGGTCGAGCTGCCCTGAGCATGGCCGCACGCAAGCGGGTGCTGCCCGGCGCGCTGGTCGCGCTGGTCGTGGTGGCCGCCGTCGGCTGGGCGTGGTGGCAGCAGGCCGGGTGGTTTTCCCAGCAGTCGGGTCCGTCGCCGACATGGACCCCGCCGACGTCGAGCGCGGTGCCGCTGGACCCGGGCTATGACGACGCCCGCCGCATACTCGAAGCGCTCCCGGTCAAGGGCTGGGATCGGGTGCAGGACTTCAAGCGCTACCGGTTCGGTGAGCGGTGGAGCGACGACGTCGACGTCGAGTTCGGCCACAACGGCTGCAATACCCGCGACGACATCCTGCGCCGCGACCTGACGCAGGTCGAACTGCGGCGGGGCACCTGTCTGGTGCAGCGCGGCGTCCTGCACGACCCGTACTCCGGGGAGACCATCGCATTTCTGCGTGGCCCGGAGACGTCCGAGGCCGTGCAGGTCGACCACCTCGTGTCGTTGGCCGACGCCTGGTACAAGGGTGCGCGGACCTGGGACGAGCGGCGCCGCCGCGATTTCGCCAACGACCCGCGCAACCTGCTCGCGGTCAGTGCCCAAGCCAACTTCGACAAAGCATTCCGCGACGCCGCCGGCTGGCTGCCGGCGAACGCCGCGTTCGAATGCGAATTCGTGGCCCGTCAGATCACGGTCAAAACCGCTTACGGACTGTGGGTTTCATCCAACGAGAAGACCGCGATGCATCGGGTCCTTCGGCACTGTTGACACTTACTCGGTTTCCCCGAGGATGCCGTAGATCTCCTTGCGGGCGCTGTTGACGATATCGACGATGCGCTGCTGCTGTTCGGCTGAGGCTGCCTGGCCGGCCTGCGCGACGGCACCGAACAGTTGGCCGGTCGCGGTGCGCAGGTTGATCTGCCCCGGGTCGGCGCCGTCGGTGATCTCTTCCCACGGTGGGGTCTCGATCGCCTCCGCGACTCCGCGGCCTTCCTCGGTCAACTCGAAAAGCCTTTTCTTGCCGTCGGTTTCGCTGCCGGTGATCAGACTTTCATCGACCAGCATCTGCAGGGTCGGGTAGACCGATCCCGGGCTGGGCCGCCATAGCCCCTCGCTGCGTTCGGCGATCTGCTGAATGATCTCGTAGCCGTGCATCGGGCCCTCGACGAGCAGGGCCAGGATGGCGAGCCGCACGTCGCCGCGCCGGCCGCGGTTGCCGCGCCGGTGCCCACGGTGCCCGCCCGGACCGAAGCCGAAGCCGGGACCGCCGGGGCCGAAGCCGAAGCCGGGGCCGAACCCAGGTCCGAAACCCGGACCGAAGCCGCGCCGGAAATCCGGGCCGAATCCGGGCCCGGCGGCCTCGTGGCCGGGACCGAAGCCGAGCGGCCCGCAGTGATCGGCGGCGTGGTCACGGAACTGCCTGCGGAACTCGCGCCGGGCCTGCCGGCGCGCGAGGTGTGCGGGGCGACGCTGATGTGGCGTCGCGGGGCCGGAGCCGAAACCGACGGGGGGGTTGGGATCTTCTGAGGATGGGCCGCCCGGTGGGGCGAAGGGGTTGTTCATTGCTTACCTCTTTGCTCATTGGACCGAAGCGCTCGTCGCTCCGATATTGAAACGATATATCGAGAACTATCGTCACGCAAGGCGCTATCGCGCGTTGGTCAATGGGATCTGACTGGTAACATTTTCCCAATGGAGGCGGTGATTGATTCGGTGGGCCGGATCGTGGTGCCCAAACCTCTGCGCGACGCTCTGGGGCTGGCGCCGGGAACGGTGGTCGATATCTCGCAGTACGGCAATGGTGTGCAGATCACGCCTGGTGGCCGCACCGCTCGACTGGAACGGGACGCCACCGGGCGGTTGGTTGCCCGAAGTGATACCACGATCACCGACGAGGCGATGTTCGGGCTCATCGACGCGGGCCGGCGTTGACGACGGTGGGTTCGGTGGCGGTCGATACCAGCGTTGCGGTGCCGCTGCTGATCGCCGGCCATGAGCACCACGAGCAGGTTGCCGCGTGGGCACACGACCGGACGTTATGCCTGACCGCGCATAGCCTGGCGGAAACGTATGCGGTGCTGACCCGTCTGCCCGGTGACGCGCGGCTATCCGCAGCAGACGCCGTGCGCCTCATCGATGAGAACTTCACCCAACCGCTGGCGCTTTCGGCTCGTGCGGCCCGCGCGTTTCATCGAGAGTGTGCCTCCAAGGCCGTGACAGGCGGTGCGGCCTACGACGCGTTGGTTGCCTTGGCAGCTCGGGAGCACATGGTCCCGCTGGCCACCAGGGATGCGCGGGCGCGTTCCACGTATGAGGCGATGGGCGTTGTGGTCGAACAACTGTCAGTGCGACCCTAGCCCGGCGGGGCGAAACCACCGGGTGGCCACGGCGCCGGCGGTGGCGGGAAATAAGGGCCGGGCGCCGCGACCTGAAACCGCGCCAGGTCGCGCTGATGCCGTTCGGCCAGCACCGCGGCCAACACCAGCTCGGGCGGGGCATCCGGGGGCGGTGGTGGCGAGATGTGCGCGAGCACGTCGCCGGAGATCCGGTAGGCCATCATCTGCCGGGTATGCGGGTCGAGCTGGGCGGCCCGGCCGAGAAATTGCCTTGCCAGCTCCGCGGATTCGGCACGCAGTCCCGACAATTGCAACGTCGACGCCCACCAGGCCAGCCCGGGCGGCATCATGGGCGGCGGCGTCGAAGCAGGCGCGCGTTCGCTGATCACCACCGTGCCGGCGAAGATGTCGCCCAGGCGTTTTCCGCGCGGTGACAGCAGGCTGCAGATCACCGCTGGGCTGCCGGTCAGCCCCCAGATCTCGATAACTGCGGCCAGCGCCCGAAAGAGTGCCTGCCGGAATCGTTCCGGGCCGCCGTCGTCGGAAACCACTCTTAATCCCATCGCCATCTTGCCCAGCGACCGGCCCCGGGTGACGGTCTCCATGGTGACCGGGTAACCGACCAGAAGCAGCACGGCGAAGATGATCATGATTGCCGTGGTCAACGCGTCGTCGAACCGGCCGAGGGTGGTGGCCCACAGCACGATCGCGCACAGGTACCCCACCATCACGACGGTGATATCGATCAGCGCGCTCACCGCACGCACCGGCAGCTGCGCGATCGCGATGTCGAGGACGACGGCGTCGCCGGTCACCAGCTCGGGGCTGCGGTTCGACATAGATCAGACGCTACTCGCCGGACCGGTGTCATCAAGGCGCTCGCGGCTATGCCTGAGGCGGGGACCTGCATCGCCCGGCTTCGCCGTGCTCGCAGTCCTCGCTAGGCTCGGCGACGTGGATGTCGACGCCTTCGTGCTGACCCATCGACCGACCTGGGATCGGCTGGAGTCACTGGTCAAGAACCGGCGCCGGCTCACCGGCGCAGAGGTCGACGAACTCGTCGACCTCTATCAGCGGGTGTCCACTCATCTTTCAGTGGTTCGGTCGTCGTCCTCGGATGCAGCGCTCATCGGCCGACTTTCCGCCCTGGTGGCGCGGGCGCGTGCCGCCGTCACCGGTGCGCACGCGCCGTTGGCCTCGGAGTTCGTCCGGTTCGTGACGGTGTCGTTTCCGGTGGTCGCCTACCGCGCCTGGCGGTGGTGGCTGGGTACCGCCGTGGTGTTCCTGGCGGTGTCGGCGGTCATCGCCTGCTGGGTGGCCGGCAATCCCGATGTGCAGGCGGTGATCGGCACCCCGGCGGAGATCGACCGGTTGGTCAACCATGACTTCGGCGCCTACTACAGCGATCATCCGGCCGGGTCCTTTGCGCTGCAGGTCTGGGTGAACAACGCCTGGGTGGCCGCCCGCGTCATTGCGTTCTCGGTGCTGCTGGGGCTGCCGATCCCGGCGCTGTTGTTCTCCAACGCCGCCAACCTCGGGGTGGGGCTCGGGCTGATGTTCCACGCCGGGCGGGGCGGTTTCATGCTGGGACTGCTTGCCCCGCACGGACTGCTGGAGCTGACGGCGGTGTTCCTGGCCAGCGCCGTGGGGATGCGACTGGGCTGGACGGTGATCGCGCCGGGCGATCGACCGCGCGGACAGGTGCTCGCCGAGCAGGGCCGCGCCGTCGTCGCGGTCGCCGCGGGGTTGGTCGCGGTGTTCGCCGTTGCCGGGCTGATCGAGGCGGTGGTGACCCCGTCACCGCTGCCGACGTGGCTGCGGATCGGCATCGGCGTGCTGGTGGAGGCGGCGTTTCTGTCCTACGTGGTGCACTTCGGGCGCAAGGCGGTGGCCGCCGACGAGACCGGCGACATCGCCGATGCCCCCCACGTCGGCCCCACCGGCTAGATGGAGGGGGCCACGACGTTCGTTACGCCCGTGTCGAGTCCGATGCGGTTGTAGCGTTCGACCATGCTGTTGCGGCGCGGGGTGTGGACGATCGTCGCGGGTGATTACTGCGGGCGGTGAGCCGAGAGCAGCCAGGCGGCAACGGACTTCAGTCCGTCGGGTTCGTCTCGGAAGTCGATCGAGGCGAAGTGTGCGGGAAGCGTTTCGGGCAATCGGCAGTGATGGCGAGCGGGCCTGACATCGTCGATGGCCCAGCTTTGGGCGACGGTCTCCGCGAGTTCGTCGGCGCTGACCGGAGCAACGGAGTCTCGGGGAGCATCTGGCATAGCGCTGCGATCGAAGGCGAGCACGTAGAAGCGTGCTCCCGGTGCGGCGGCCCTGGCCATCGATGCGACGTAGCCTTCGCGGCGGGAGATGGGCATCGAATGGAACAGGGCACTGTCGATGATGGTGTCGAAGCGCCCGTCGTAGCCGTGCAGTGTGGTGATGTCGGCGACGGCGAACTGAGCGGTCGTCAGGCCACGTGAGCGAGCCTGGCTGATGGCGAGATCGATCGCGGTTGGCGACAAGTCGATGCCCACGGTGCGGTAGCCGCGGGCGGCCAGTTCGAGGGACAACGCGGCTTCACCGCACCCGGCGTCGAGGACCTCGCCGACCACGGCGCCGGCGTCGATGAGTGCAGTGATTTCGGGTTGGGGCTTGTCGAGGCACCAACCGGGTCGGCCCTCGCCGAATTCGGTCGCCGCGCCGCGATATATCGGGTCAAAGTCAAAGTTCCGTGCATCCGTCATAGACTGGTTATATCAGGAATACGAATATATGGGAACCTGATATACGTGACGAACGACCTCGAGCTTCTCGGCCCATTGCTCTACCGGGTGAGCGCCAAACTCAGGGCTGCGATGGCTACCGCGCTCAAACCGTTCGACCTGACGCTGAGCGAGTTCGTGTGTCTGAAGCTCCTGCGAGATACGCCAGGACTGTCAAATGCCGACCTCGCGCGATTGTTCGAAGTCAGCCCGCAAACGATGAACGCCACGATCAAGGACCTTCAATCGTCACAGCTGGTCAAACGGCCTGCATCAGCTACCCAGGGACGCACGCTTCCGACAGAGATCACTACTGCTGGGCGGAGACTTCTCGACGCCATCGAGCCGGCTGCCCGCCACGCCGAGGCAACGGTGTTGGCTGCCCTCCCCGCCGCTGATCGCCAACGCTTCAAACGCATGCTAGATGCCATCGCCGGGTAGCGAGGTTTCCCAGCTAGAGCCCCATCAGAGCTGTCCGGCGGCCTTCATCGCCAGGTAGGCATCGGCCAACGCCGGTGCCAGATCCTCGGGTGGGGCATCGATGACCTGCACACCGCTGCTTCGCAGCCGGGCCGCCATCGCGCGGCGGTCATTGCGGGCCCGCTCGGCGGCGCCTGCGTCGTATACCGCGGCCGCGTCGCCGCGTCCGCCGGCCAGCCGTTCCACTCGCGGATCGGCTACTGCCGCGAGGATCACCTGGTGTGCCGCGGTCAGTGTCGGCAACACCGGCAGCAGGCCTTCCTCCAGAGCAGAGGGGTTGAGATCGGTCAACAGCACCACCAGGTTGCCTCGGCGCGCCCGCCGGGACAAGGTAGCCAGCATCGCCGCCGCATCGGATTCGACCAGCGCCGGCTGCAGCGGCGCCATCGCGTCGACCAATTGGGAGAAGAGCCGGGTTCTGGACGCCCCGAACACCCCGGCCCGAGTCACCTGATCGTGGGCGAGCAGATCGACATGGTCGCCGGCGCGTAATGCCAACGCCGCCAGCAACAGTGCGGCGTCCATCGACCAATCAAGCCGCGGCCAGCCCGCGGGATCGCGGGCGGTCGGGTCCACCCCGATCCGGCCGGCCGCCGTCCGGCCGGTGTCGAGCACGATGACCACCCGCCGGTCACGTTCGGGCCGCCAGGTGCGCACCACCACCTCCGAGCGCCGTGCGGTGGCCCGCCAGTCGATCGAGCGCACATCGTCGCCGACGACGTATTCGCGCAGCGAGTCGAACTCACTGCCCTGACCGCGCACCAGCGCCGGCAGATTCCCGTCGACCTCCCGCAAGCGGGCCAGCCGCGCCGGTAGATGCCGGCGGGACAAGAAGGGCGGGAGCACCCGCACCTGCCCAGACACCTGCCGAGAGCGCTGCCGCCCGGCCAGTCCCAGCGGCCCGATCGAGCGCACTGTCACCCGGGCGGCCTGCTGGTCGCCGCGGCGGATCGGCCGTAGTTCGGTGAGCACGCGGGAGAGCTGACCGGCCCCCAGCCGCAGCGGATGGGCACGCGGGGTGGCGCAGGCGCTGGGCGGCCAGGCGTCGCGCAGTTGCCCGCGGAATCGGCTGCCGCCGTTGACGATCCACAACGTGGACGTGATCGTCTGGCCGAGTCGTACTGTGTTGTCCATGGACCGCTCGATGTGGAGCGTGGCGGGATCTGTGGTCAACGCGACGTCGAGCAGCACCGCCGCGGTGAGCCCAGCTAGCAGTAGGCCGAACGCGGCCGCCGGCCAGGGCGCCAGCGTGATCGGCACGGCGCTAAGCAGTGCGATCAGCGCGGCGCGACCCGTCAGAATCACCAGCGCGGCACCGGAACCGAGGCCAGAATGCTGTCGAGAACACCGTCGGCGGTGGCGCCTTCGAGCTCGGCTTCCGGGCGCAGCATCACCCGGTGTCGCAGCGTGGAGCGGGCCATCGCCTTGACGTCGTCGGGGGTCACGTAGTTGCGCCCGGACAGCCATGCCCAGGACCGCGATGTGGCCAGCAGCGCGGTCGCGCCGCGTGGTGAGACGCCCAGTTGCAGGGCCGGGGAGCGCCGGGTCGCCGCGACCACATCGACGATGTAACCCAGCACCTGGTCGGCCACCAGCACCTGGCGCACCGCGGCGCGACCGGCCGCCAGCTCCGGCGCGCCGGCCACCTGGGCCACCGCGGACAGGTCGTGCGGGTCGAAGCCCTGCGCATGCCGAGCCAAGATGTCGATCTCGGCTTCGCGCGCCGGAAGCGGCACGGTCAACTTGAGCAGGAACCGGTCGAGCTGGGCCTCCGGCAGCCGGTAGGTGCCCTCGTACTCAATGGGGTTGGCGGTGGCGGCGACGATGAACGGGTCGGGCAGCGGCTTGGTCGCGCCGTCGACGCTGACCTGCCCTTCCTCCATCGCTTCCAGCAGTGCCGCCTGAGTCTTGGGCGGGGTGCGGTTGATCTCGTCGGCCAGCAGCAGGTTGGTGAAGACCGGGCCGGACCGGAACACGAACTCCGCGGTGTGGGTGTCGTAGACCAGCGAGCCGGTGATATCTCCGGGCATCAGGTCCGGGGTGAACTGGACCCGTTTGAAGTCCAGCCGCAACGCGGCGCTCAGAGTACGGACCAGCAGTGTTTTTGCCACGCCCGGAACACCTTCGAGCAGCACATGGCCGCGGCACAACAGTGCGATCACCAGGCCGCTGACCACGGCGTCCTGGCCGACCACTACCTTGGCGACTTCGCTGCGCAACGCCAGCAACGCCTCACGGGCTGCGGCAGCAGCCGGATCCTCTACGGGGGTGTGAGTCACGAGTGGGTGACCTGCCTTTCGATGTCGTCGAGTGCGTGGGCCAGCGCGACCAGGGCATCGTCGGAGTCCGGCGGCGGACCGAACAGTAAGTGCCACAACCAGTCCGGGTGCGCCCCAATCCGCGCCGACACCGCCGCGACCACCGCGGGCGGCTCCGGTCCCGGGCCCAATCCCAGGCGTGGAGTCAGGCGCCGCAGGGCCGCGGTGCGCAGCGCGGCTGCGGCTCGATCGCGGGCCCGATGCGAGCGGTAGAGCCGGCCGAGCCCCTCGACGGTCTCCGATGCCCGGACGACGACCGGCAAGTGCTCGGCGACCAGGGGGCCGAGCCGGCGGCCCTTCCATAGCGCGGCCACGGCCAGTGCCACACACAGCTGCCAGAACAGCCATCGGACATTCGGCGGGATCAGGTCGGCAATCGCGGCCTTTCCCGATTTGGCTCCTTGAATATGTGGGGGCGCATACCAGATCAGGCGATCCGAGGTGCCGGCAAGATTCATCGCCAATGCGGCATTGCCCGCTCGGGCCAGGTCGGTGTTGGTCATGAAGGTCTCGCTGCCGACCACGGTGATAGTCCGCTGGCCGTCGCGATAGCGCACCAGGGCGCCGTCGTAGCAGCTGTCCACCGACTGGCCTTGAGCGGCAACGTAGGTCGCAGTGGTGCCTAGGTCGACGTCGCCGGCCCGTTGCGCCTCGCGCAGGTCACAATTGGGCTGGTGGGTGAACGCTCGGGCGGGTCCGGACCGGATGCCGGGCGCCAGGGCCTTGCGGGCCAGGGCATCCGGTGCCAGCAGCAGCAGGTCGCCGGGCAGACCGGCCAGCCGGTTCATCAGTTCACCACCGGCGATGTGCGGGGTCTGGGCCACCAATACCAACGTGCCGGGACGCGCGTCGCGGACGACGTCATCGACGGTTCCGGCCGGCACGACCTCGACCCCGCGGTGACGCAGCAACGCCACCAGCGCGTGCGCGCCGTCGGGCCCGGTGGCTTGGGGATCCATTCGGCCGCCCGGCCGTGGTGTGGTCAGATAGGAGCCCACCGCCGAAACCGCCACGATCACAGCCAAGGCCGCCGCGACCCACAGCCACGTCCGCCGTCTGGTGGTCACCGGTACTGCCGAGCCTGTGTCGTGGCCTGCACCCGCTCGTCGAGTTCCGCGACGATCCGATAGCCGTCCGGGGTGGCGGGCAGCTCGCCGTAGCTGACGTCGTTGAACGTCTCGGCCGCCCTGAACAATTCGCCGGCCAGGCCGGGTAGCGCCTTACCGGCGTCGCGGGCCAGTTCGCTGGCGGTACGGCCCGTGGCGGGATGCAGGACCCCGGTCTCCTCGAGTTCGCGAGCCACCGCTCGCAGTCGATGTCGGATCGCCGCGGCCCAATCGCCCGATGCGGCATGCTGTTGCGCGGCGGCACGGTGTTCGGTGGCGCTGAGCTGGGTTGCGCCGTACAACGGGTCGCCGCGGTGGCCGTCGCGCAGCATCCGACGGCCGGTTCCGATGGCGGCCACCACGGCCGCCGCAAGGACGATCAGCAACACGCTGATGGTGAACCATCCGCCGGGCAACTCGGCACCTTTGAGCACCAATCGCCGTACCAGGGCATCGAGGAAGTCGAGGAACTGTTGTTTGGGCGACGGCCGCGGGTACATCGGTTTGGCCAGCTCGCGTTCGGCCGCCTCGCGGGCGGTTTCGCGGTCGATGTCGACGGTGGGCACCCGGTCGGTCCTTACCCCGGGGGCCGGGTCAGCCAGAGGTTGTCGGTCCACCCGGGGACGTACGGCCCACCGACCGCGCCGGTTCGCAGCACTAGGTCGAACGCCTCGCCCCGGATGCGGCGGTCGGTGTACAGCAGTACCGACACACCGGCGGTGAAGGGCAGCACGATGATCTCACCGATGGTGGTTCCGATCCGGGAGAACAGGCTCAACTGCGCACCGCCGGTCAGGGTGTCGGTGCCGTGGGCGATGACCATCCCGAAGATGTTGAATGGAAATGCGACCGCGCTGCTGATCAGCGAGACGATCAGGGCGGTCAAGGCCATGATGCCCAGCACCCGCCAGAAACTGTTGCGCACCAAGTAGAACGACCGGCGCATCGCCTCGAACACCGGTTGCCGCTCCAGCACGATCACCGTGGGCGCGAAGGCCAGCACCGTATAGCCATAGATCAGCGCCGCGACGAGTGCCGGCATCAGCGGCACGGCGATCAACACCGCCGCACCGGTGCCGCCCGCTGCGCCGGCGAAGGCGATGATGGCCGCCGCGAAGCCGCACAGCACAATCGCGGCCAGTCCGATCAGGGCAGCCAGGCCGATCAGCGATGCAAAGCGGTCGCGCACGATCGCCCAGGCTTCGCCGATGCTGATCGGCGACCCGAACACCGCACGCCCGACGACGACGGTCAGCAGGCCGGTCAACACGATGGTGCCCAGGGCGGTCACGATGGCCGCGCCGGCAGAACCGGTCAGCCACGCCGCCACGTCACCGCCGGAGGGTTCCGACGATGACCTACCCGGACCCGACGGGCCGAGCGTCGACAGCAGGCCGAACAGGGCTATCCCGCTGATGATCTGAGTGGCCACCACGACCACGGCGGTGAGCCCGAGCACAGTCTTCGGGTTGGCCCGGATGTAGCCGACGGCGCCGTTGTAGATGTCGGTCAGGCTCAGTGGGCGCAGCGGAATGATGCCGGGCTTGATTTCCGGCTGCGGATAGCCCGGCGGGGGGCCGTAGCCGGGTGGGGGGCCGTAACCCGGAGGTGGTGGGCCGTAGGCGGGCGGTGGGCCATAGCCCGGCGGTGGGGGGCCGTAGCCGGGGGGGGGGCGGTGGCCCGGAGGTGGTGGACCGTAGCCCGGAGGTGGTGGACCGTAGCCGGGCGGTGGGCCATAGCCCGGAGGTGGCGGGCCGTAGCCGGGAGGAGGTCCGTAGCCAGGAGGCGGAAAACCAAATCCGGGATAGCCGGGCGGCGGCGGATTCACCATGTGGCTGAGCGTAGCGTTATGCGGCATGGCGGAACTTAAATCCCAGTTGCGGGCCGATCTGACCACGGCGATGAAGGCACAAGACAAGTTGCGCACCGCAACCCTGCGGATGCTGCTGGCCGCGATTCAGGCCGAAGAGGTCTCCGGCAAGCAGTCCCGCGAGCTGACCGACGCCGAGGTACTCAAGGTGCTGGCCCGGGAGGCCCGCAAGCGTGCGGAGTCCGCCGAGATCTACACCGAGAACGGCCGCGGTGAACTCGCCGCCGAAGAACACGCCGAGGCCCGGATCATCGACGAGTACCTGCCCGCACCGCTCAGCGACGCCGAACTGGCCGACGTCGTCGACACCGCGCTGGCGCAGGTGGCCGAGGACATCGGGGAGCGGCCGCACATGAAGCACATGGGGCAGGTGATGAAGGCCGCCACCGCGATCGCCGCGGGCAAAGCCGACGGATCGCGCCTCTCGGCAGCTGTCAGGGAACGCCTCTAGATTCTCGGCTGATGGCGCGCATCGAGGACTACGCGCTGCTCGGTGACCTGCACACCGCCGCGCTGCTCGGACGAGACGGCAGCATCGACTGGTTGTGCCTGCCCCGGTTCGACTCCCCGGCGTGCTTCGCGGCGCTGCTGCACGACGAGTCCGCCGGCTACTGGCGCATCGCCCCGGCCGGCGGCGGGCCGGCCACCCGTCGCGGCTACCGCGGTGACACCCTGATCGTCGACAGCGAATGGGACACCCCGGACGGGACCGTGCGGGTCACCGACTTCATGCCGCCGCGCGGGAAGGCCGCCGACGTCGTCCGGATCGTCGAAGGCGTATCCGGGCGGGTGCCGATGCGGATGGATCTGGTGATCCGGTTCGACTACGGCAATGTGGTGCCCTGGATGCGCCGCAACGACTACGGGATGATCGCGGTCGCCGGACCGGACACCGTCTGTCTGACCAGCCCAGTCGCCATGCGGGGCGAAAACATGACCACCGTCGCGGAATTCGAGGTGACCGCCGGCGAGAAGGTGCCGTTCGTGCTGACCCACGTGGCGTCCCACCTGCTGCCCGACGCCGCGCGTTCGGAGGCCATCCGTGCACTGGGCAAGACCGAGTCGTTCTGGCAGAACTGGATCGACCGGTGCGCCTACCGCGGCCAGTGGGGCGAGGCGGTGCGTCGCGCGGTGATCACGCTCAAGGCACTCACCTATGCCCCGACCGGGGGGATCGTCGCGGCCACTACCACTTCTCTTCCGGAATGCATTGGCGGCGTGCGTAATTGGGACTACCGCTATTGCTGGCTGCGGGATGCCACCTTCACGTTGCAGGCGCTGTTGGGTACCGGCTACCTCGACGAGGCCAGGGCCTGGCGGGAGTGGCTGGTGCGCGCGGTAGCCGGCGACCCGGCCAAGCTGCAGATCATGTACGGCCTGGACGGCACCCGCAGGCTGCCGGAGCAGACGCTCGATTGGCTGTCGGGCTACGAGGGTTCGGCTCCGGTGCGGATCGGCAACGAGGCCGCCGGGCAGTTCCAGCTCGACGTCTGGGGCGAGGTGCTCGGCGGGCTGAACCTGGCGCTGGATTCCGGGCTGGAGTGCGAGGACACCTCCTGGGACATCCAGCGCGCCCTGCTGGACTTCCTCGAAGGCAACTGGCGCCGGCCCGACGCCAGTCTGTGGGAAGTCCGCGGCCCGCAACGGCATTTCGTGCATTCGAAAGTGATGGCCTGGGCCGGGGTGGACCGCGCGGTGCGCGCAGTGGAGACCCACGGCCGGGAAGGCCCGGCCGCGAAGTGGCGAGCGCTTGCCGAGGTCATTCACGCCGACGTCTGCGCGCACGGCTTCGACGCCGAGCGGGGCACGTTCACCCAGTCCTACGGGTCGACCGGCCTGGACTCGGCGCTGCTGCTCATTCCGCGGGTGGGGTTCCTGCCATACGACGACCCGCGGGTAGTCGGGACCGTCGACGCGGTGCAGCGGGAACTGTCCAGTGACGGCTTTCTCAAGCGCTACCAGACCGACGAGGGCTCGGTGGACGGCCTGCCCGGCACCGAGGGGGCGTTTCTGGTCTGCACGTTCTGGCTGGCCGATGCGCTGCACGGCATCGGCCGCCGCGATGAAGCCCGCGCGCTGTTCGAGCGACTGCTGGGCCTGCGCAACGACGTCGGGTTGCTCAGCGAGGAGTACGACACCGTCGCCGGCCGCCAGGTCGGCAATACGCCCCAGGCGTTTTCGATGGTCGGTCTGGTCAACACCGCCCGGGCGCTCAATGGTGAGTCGACCCGGACCCGGCATGGGACTTGACCAGCGGATCCATCGCGCCGTCTACGTCGTCTCGACCAGCCCGATGATGACCGACCCGAAGGCGTCGCTGAACGACTGACCGGCCGTGATGTCGGCACTGAGTCGCTGCACCGCGTCGCTGATGTCGTCGATAACCGTTCCGGGGAACTGGAGCAGCGTCGTACCGATGTCGTGCAGGCCGGTCGTCAGCGCGGTCTCGATCCCGGTCGTATCGCCGTTGATGACGGCCTGCGTGAGGTCGTATTCGGCGGTCTGCGGGGCCGTGATCAGGTTGCGCAGGTCCAGGATCAGCTCGGTGAGCAGTCCGGGGTAGGCCGGCATGGGGTGTCCGTCGAAGGTGACCAGCGTCCAGCCGTCTTGGGGATTTCCTTCGACCTCGGTGACGCCGGCGTTGGACAGGAAGCCGTTGGCGTTACCCGAGGTCAGGGTCGAGATGAGCAGCGGGATGAAGACGGCCACATCGGGGTTGGTGACGTTCATCAGTGGCCAAGCGCTGATCAGTCCGCCGCCGGAGTAGACGACGTCGGTGATGTGGCCGTTGGCGCTGACAGTCCCGTTGGCTATCGCGTCCTGATAGATCGTGTTGATCGCGCCATTGACGTTGGCTTCGAAGAAGTTTCCGTTGTAGTCGTTGGAACCGGTCATCGGTACGCTGCGCAGCCCGAGCGCCCACGCGAACACCGTCAGTTCGTAGAGGATGTCGCCGAGGCTGCCCGGTGGGGCGCCGGCGTACATGCCGCCGCTGATCTCGTTGAACCCGGCCATCGGCTGCATGGTCATGTGCTCGAGCGTGTCGAACGGGGTGGCGGTCTCGATCATCCGCTGTTCTTGCCCGCCGAAGATGCCGGCTACGCCGTTCGGGCCGCCGAGCTCGGCGAAGAGTTTGTTGGCGACGTCGACCGACTGCTGCTGGCCGAGGTCGCTGAGCGGAAACCCGGGCACCCCGTTGCTGGCGACCGCGACGACGTCGCCGGACGGGTTGGTCTGGGCGTGTCGCACGAAGTCGATGACGATGTCTTGAGCGGCGAGCAGGATATGGGCGGTCCGGACGTCCGGTGGTGCGGGGGCCGGGGCTGGGGTGGCGGCGAGGGCGCCGACGCCGATGACGGCGGCACCGGGGGGTGGACGCGACTTGCTCATGGGGAGATCCCTAAGCACTGGGCGGGCTTGACGGAGGCGACCTCGCTGGAGTCGCCAAGCGGACGCAGAATCCGAGGGTCAGCCTAGAAGCCCCATAGGAAATTCTTGGCCGGCTCGAGCTACGACCTGTCGCTAGGAACCGGTCGCCGGCAACTGCCAGCTCGTCAGCGCGGCGACGAAGGCGTCCGGTTCGGCGACGCTGAGGAAGAGGCAGCGGACTGGCCGGTTGAACAAGCCGGCCGTCGGCGCTTTGCTCGGTTTGATGGCGTGGGTCAACCGTATCTGGACCACGCCGTGCCGGGATCCGTTGACCAGCCAGCCGTTACACGCTTGATGGACTCCCCAGCCCCACATGCGTTCCTGGGCCGGCCGCGCGGATTCTATGCAGTTGAGCGGGACGTCCATCGCGAAGGCCCACCCGCTGCGGACCTGCAGGAAATCGTCGGCCACCCGGATGCTCGCCCGCCCCGGCCCCAGGCCCACCACGGTCGCCAGCGGCCGGTACCACCGGTCGTAGCGCATCGCGAAATCCACGGGAGACAGTGTCTACCGCCGGTACGGACGGTGGACCGGTTTGGCAGACATCGGATCAAAAGCCTTTCGAACTGCAAAAAACTGCCGGCTCGTCTGGTCATCACCGCGGTCGCCCTGATCAGGGCGGAGTCATCACTTCAAGGGGAATGCTCGGCAGGCCGAACTCGGTGAAGATGGGATTGATGGTTTCCACCACCGTCAAAAGGTCAAGGACGGCCAATTGACTGTTGAGGGCGGTGATTTGTCCGGCGGCCAGGCCGAGCGCATTGAGCGGGTTATCCAGGTTGTCCAGGAAGGTGGTGATCGCGATTTGCGGTTCGCTGATCGCGACGGAGAGGAGAGTGTCCCAAGCGGGGAGCCCCAGCGAGCCGATCTGGTCGAGGGCCTGGGTGACGTCGTTGGTGAACTCGGTGGGCGAGGTAAAGGCGTCCGGTGTGGTCGCCGCCGCGTCGACCGTCGAACCGGCAGCCGATGAGGACGGAGCGGACAGTTCGGCCTTGATATCTTGCATGGCGGCCGCAAACCCCTGTTGGAGCCCCGGACCCAGGTTGTTCATTGCCGTCGTTATCTGACCGAGGCTCGGGAAGAGGCCGAACTGGGTGGCGACGTTGGCCTGTCCCACGTCCCAGCCTTGGTTGTCGGGGTTGTCGTACCCCAGGTTGATCAGCTGTTCTATGGCCGGGTTCAGCAGGTCGGCCAGCGGTTTGCCGATGCCTGGGATCAATTCGAGCGGGCGCAGCAGCGGCACGATCGAGCCTTCGGCCATGGGGATCATGTAGTAGCTGGTAACGCCGTCGTAGCCGGCGGTCGTCGGCAACTTGATCGCATCGGCGATCTCGTCGGAGGGAAGTACTCGATAGAGCGGATGGATGAATCCTTCGCCGAGTTCCGCGTTGAGGTCCGCCAGGATGTTCAAGGGGTACTTGAGGTTCCCCAGAAGTAGTGGACATCTGAGATAGCGGGACGGTGGTCCCCTG